>DATAHI010000198.1:0-11692 GCA_036263255.1 Oxalicibacterium sp.
ATACGGCAGAATTTTCGCCGGCATAAGGCATCCCGCGTTTTGTTGCGCGAAGACGTCAGCAAAGAAGGGAATTGAGAGGGGGTACAACCAGCCAAACCACAAGGTCCGGCGAGGGAAATGTGTAAAAAGGAAAGACGGGCGGAAGGTACTCCGCCCTTCGATCAGAAGCGATAACCGACGGACAGGAAGGTAACCAGCGGATCGAGCGTCAGATTGGTGTGAGAACGACTGACGACCGTATTGCCGACTTTGCCGGTGATATCGGCATCGGTATCCAGCCAGATATAGGAAACCGACAGTCCCAACGACCATTTCTTGTCGATGTTATACACCACGCCCAGATTGGCAACCGGCGCCCAGGAGGAACTGAGATCGGCGGAAGCCGTACCTGCCGTGCCGCCCGAGAATGGCGCGGTCACCCGCGTCGCAAGCGACTGCGACAAGCGCACATCCGAGTACCAGACATAGGTTGCGCCCAGGCCGACAAACGGACGAAACCGATCGTCGGGGCGACCGAAGAACCATTTCGCCACCACCGCCGGACTCCATTGCCTGGCTGAACCGAGGTGACTGAGCCCCTGCAGCGAACCAGTACCGTCCAAATTGAATTTCGGCGGTACGCCGATATCAAAAGTTAACGCGAAGTTATCGGTGTAGAAGTGGGTGAACGCAAGGCCCACCGTATCCGCGCTACCGACTTCGGCACCGCTTCCCGGTACCGTTGCAGAAACCGGATAAGAAAGAGCGAGCGGATCGCTCGAATCATGCGTATCAAAGTGAAACCAACCCACATTGACCACATTGCTGCCGGCACTTTGCGCACAAGCCGGCACGCTCGCGAGCGAGATGGTGGCTGCGGCCGTCATACTGAACAACAGGCGAAAACACTCCTTCATGTCCGTCTCCTTTGTCTAGTTCGATTTGCTCTTTGCGGGGCAGCATCTTATTTAGCGTCTGTAGTGGCATTGACGCGAAGAAATCATAGCGCGATTCCTTTGCCGTCAATGTGCCTTTGCGTACAGATTGACGCAAGCGCAACATGCTCCAATAGACCCGTCTATGAACTAAGAGAGGAGAAGCATATGTATATCGGTATCGGCACCTTGCTCGTCATTATCATTTTGGTTCTGCTGTTCAGATAAGCTTAGGTTGCGGCGCGTAACGGCCGACGGACATCTCGGCCGTTACTCCGAGCCGCCATCATGAATACCACGCGCCATCTTCAGGGCTCGCATGACCATACGGTGGCGCGAGCCCATTGCGAGATCTACAAGGGTTGGAAGATACGCGTCGATATTTCCGGTGATTCGCTTACCGGCGAACCGACCGGCGTATGCCGTTACATCCCGCGCATCGTGGCCACCGAACAGCTAAGCATCGGCTTTCGCGAACTTGAAGTGCCATGCAAGTGCGTGTACCCCTCACCCGAATGCTGCATACGCGGCGGCATTACCGCGGCGCGCGACTTTATCGACCAGCGTTGCTGACAGACGAAAAAAAAGCCGCGGCATTGCCGCGGCTTTTTACTTTCCGGCAAATAGCTTTAGGCCGTAACAACTTCCCCACTCTTCGTCGCAACGATTTCCTCGTCGACTGAACTGCGGATCAGGTAGTCGAACGCGGACAGCGCCGCTTTTGCACCTTCGCCGACGGCGATCACGATCTGCTTGTAAGGCACCGTCGTCACATCGCCCGCTGCAAATACGCCGGGCACCGAGGTACGGCCATGCGCGTCGACTTCGATCTCGCCATGACGCGACAACGCAACCGTGCCTTTCAGCCATTCAGTGTTCGGCACGAGGCCGATCTGGATGAACACGCCCTCCAGTTCGATGGTTTTGCTTTCGTCGGTCTTCCGATCCTTGTAGACCAGCCCGTTGACGCGCTTGCCGTCGCCGGTAATTTCGGTAGTTTGGGCCGAAGTGATTACCGTCACGTTTGCCAGACTGTACAGCTTCTTCTGCAGCACGGCATCGGCCCGCAGTTCCGGCGCAAATTCGATCAGCGTCACATGGCCGACGATGCCCGCCAGGTCGATTGCCGCTTCCACGCCGGAGTTGCCGCCACCGATCACCGCTACGCGCTTGCCCTTGAACAGTGGTCCGTCGCAATGCGGACAATAGGCGACACCGTGATTGCGATACTCGGCTTCACCCGGCACATTGATGGTTCTCCAGCGCGCGCCGGTGGAAAGGATTACGGTTTTGCCTTTCACGGAGCCGCCATCCTTCAGCTTGATCTCGATCAGCCTGCCTGGCACCAGCTCGGCAGCTTGCTGCACATTCATGATATCGACATCGTAATCACGTACGTGCTGTTCCAGCGCGACAGCAAACTTGGGTCCTTCGGTCGCCTGCACCGAGACGAAATTCTCGATCGCGAGCGTATCCAGTACTTGGCCGCCGAAACGCTCTGCAACGACACCCGTGCGTATGCCTTTGCGCGCAGCATAAATTGCTGCCGCCGCACCTGCGGGGCCGCCGCCGACGATCAGCACGTCGTACGGTTCTTTTGCGCTCAGCTCTTCCGCCTTGCGCGTATTGCCGCCGGTATCCAGCTTGGACAGGATCTGCTCGATGCTGACACGACCGGACTCGAAAGGCTGACCGTTCAGGAACACGGTCGGCACTGCCATGATCTCGCGTTCCTTGACCTCGTCCTGGAACATGCCGCCGTCGATCGTAACCGCACGGATGCGCGGATTCAGCAAAGCCATCACGTTCAAGGCCTGCACGACTTCCGGGCAGTTATGGCAAGACAGTGACATATACGTTTCGAAGACGTAATCGCCATCCAGATTGCGGATCTGCTCGATCACCGATTCTTCGATTTTCAGCGGGTGGCCGCCGGTCTGCAGCAGGGCGAGCACCAGCGACGTAAATTCGTGGCCCATCGGAATCGCGGCGAACTGAATGCCTGCGTGTGCGTCTGGGCGCTTGATGACAAAAGACGGTTTGCGCTCGTCATCGTCGGTGCGTTCGATCAGCGTGATCTTGTCGCTCAATACGACGATTTCCTGCAGCAGTTCCTGCAGTTCGCGCGACTTTTCGCTGCCATCGAGCGATGCAACGATCTCGATCGGCTGCACGATGCGCTCCAGATAGCCTTTCAATTGTTCTTTGAGATTTGCATCCAGCATGATGGTCTCTACTTTCTTTCGTTAAGGTCCTACTATGCCGAACCCGGCATCGGGTTCGGCGGTACAGCGATGCTTGATCGATCAGATCTTGCCGACCAGGTCCAGCGACGGAGCCAGGGTCTTTTCGCCTTCTTTCCACTTGGCCGGGCACACTTCGTTCGGATGAGCGGCAGTGTACTGAGCGGCTTTCAGCTTGCGCAGCGTTTCGGAAACGTCGCGAGCGATTTCGTTCGAGTGGATTTCCAGGGTCTTGACGACGCCTTGCGGATTGATGATGAAAGTGCCGCGCAGTGCCAGGCCTTCTTCCGGAATGTGCACGCCAAAGGCATTGGTCAGCTGGTGCGTCGGATCGCCGACCAGCGGGAATTTCGCCTTGCCGACAGCCGGCGAGGTTTCGTGCCAGACCTTGTGCGAGAAATGCGTGTCGGTCGTGACGATGTAGACCTCCGCGCCCAGCTTCTGGAATTCAGCGTAGTTGTCGGCAGCATCTTCGACTTCGGTCGGGCAGTTGAAGGTGAACGCGGCCGGCATGAAGATCAGCACGGACCATTTGCCTTGCAGCGATTTTTCCGTGACTTCGATGAATTTGCCGTTGTGGAATGCCTGTACCTTGAATGGTTGCACTTGCGTGTTGATAAGAGACATGTCGCTTTTCCTTTGTTGGTTGAAAAGTGGGTGAAAAATCGTATGAGTTCGAATCATAAAGAAGTCGAACCAATTTGCATAATTGATTTATTTTACAAAACCAATTTGTTTTCGCTATTGTTTTGGCGTGGAGATAGCCGATAACGAATTGACTATTATGCATGCTCGCCTGGATTGACGCGCGGTGCCGGGCGGCTGCGGGAGCGGCAAGCGCAATGACTTTATAATGCGAAGCCACTCTGGCACCGATTCATGTCCGCTTTATGACGAATTCCTCTCCTGTTCCGCCGAAGGGCATCAGCCCGGAAGAATGGCAAGTCCGTATCGACCTTGCCGCCTGCTATCACCTGTGCGCGCTGAAAGGCTGGGACGACCTCATCTACACGCATATCTCCGCTACCGTACCCGGCGAAGACCAGCACTTCCTGATCAATCCGTTCGGTTATCGCTTTGACGAAATCACTGCATCCAATCTCGTCAAGATCGACTTGAAGGGGAACATCATTGGCGACAGCAAGGCGCGTGTGAACGTGACCGGCTTTGCCATTCATGGCGCGGTGCACGCTGCGCGCAAGGATGCAATGTGCGTTATGCATCTGCATAACGAAAACGGCGTTGCAGTCGGCATGCAGCAGGGCGGTCTGCTGCCGCTATCGCAGCATGCGATGCGTTTTTACGAGCAGCTCGGCTATCACGACTACGAAGGCCTGGCACTCTCGCCCACTGAGCAGACGCGCTTGATCGAACGCCTCGGCAACTTTCCTGCCATGCTGCTACGCAATCACGGCACTCTGGTTGCAGGTCGTACCGTGGCAGAAGCTTATGTGCTGATGGATACGCTGGACAAGGCGTGTTCGTTCCAGCTGAAGGCGCAGTCCGGCGGCGGGCCATTGAATATTCCCCCACGCGAGGTATGCGCGAAAACGTACAAGGAATTGCTTGGCGACGGCTCGCCGGAAGGGGTGCTCGAATGGCCGGCATTGCTGCGCAAACTTGATGCCGCCTCACCAAGCTATCGCCAATGACGATGTTGTATCGATCTGGCGAAGCCGACAACCGACAACCATTTTTTAACTAATTTAAAGGAGAAACCATGCCGACCATCAATGTTCAACTGTTCGAGGGCCGTACGCCGGAACAAAAGAAAGCCTTCGTCAAGGCCATTACCGAAGTCACCTGCCAGACGCTGGATTCGAGCCCGGAGTCGGTCGACATCATCATCACTGAAGTCAAACGCGAGAACTGGGCTACCGGCGGCAAGCTCTGGTCAGAGTAACGCATCATCCGTTGCAGAATCGCGGTCAGCCCACATCTTCGGTCGATACCTGAACGATCGAGAGGGCTGATCGATGAGCTCCAGAAGCATACGAAACATCTTTCCCGCCGTACGGGACGACATCGCCGACTTACAGACCTGGCGTGCGATGCCGACCCAATACATCGATCACCTTGATCCCTTTCTTTTCCTGAATCACCACGGTCGCCAGGTTTATCCGCCTGGCAATCGCGGGCTGCCGTTTGGACCGCATCCGCATCGCGGTTTCGAAACCGTCACCTTCATTCTCGAAGGCGACATTGCTCACCGCGACAGCGGCGGCCATGAAAGCGTGATCGGCCCACAAGGTGTGCAATGGATGACCGCCGGACGCGGCCTGATTCACTCCGAAACGTCGTCAAAAGAATTCAAACAACACGGCGGGCCGCTGGAAGTGCTGCAACTGTGGATCAACCTGCCGGCGCGGCTGAAGATGACAGATCCGCGCTATACAGGTTTGCAGAGCGACGCCATCCCGGTCTTCGAGGAGGACGAAGGTCGCGTCTCGATACAACTGGTTTCCGGCGTCTGGCACGGCCGACAGGGCGCCTTTACTCCGTTGCTGGAGGTCACCGCCATGCTGCTGCGCTTACAGCAGCATGGTCGCGTGGAACTGACGATTCCGCTTGCACACAATGTGTTCTTCTATGTCGTGCGCGGCAGTGTGCAGGTCAGTGGACGGACCGTAGACGAACATCATTTGGCCGATTTTCTCCATGACGACGAGCAACTTGAAATCCGCGCAACGCGGGATAGCATGGTATTGCTGTGTCATGCATTGCCAATCGGTGAACCGGTCGTTTCGCATGGACCCTTCGTCATGAATACGCAGGAAGAAATCGTGCAGGCAATCGTCGACTACCAGGCCGGCCTCTTCAACGCCTAGCCTGCCGCGCCTATGTGGCGCATCGCACAGACACGGCGGCTCGTCGGATCGAGCATCGACGTACAAGGAAAGGCGTGCGATGAATAAGGCATTCGTCAAGGAAGACAGCGCTGACGAGGTGCTGACGCCGTTGCCGGAAATGCCGACCGGCGTGCGGAACTACGTTACACCTTCAGGTCATCAAGCAATGCAGCGTCATTTGCGCGAGCTGGAGCAGAGCGCAGCGCATTCGCGTGAAAACGAGCAACGCATCCTGTATCTGCGCAGTCGCCTCGAGACGATGGAAGTGATCGATGCCAGCGTGCACGCAGGGAGCGAACGCGTCTACTTCGGCGCAACGGTCAGATATCAGGACAGCGCCAGTGAAGAGCACGAAGTCACGCTGGTCGGTATCGACGAGGCCGACGCTGCACGCGGGAAAATCAGCTGGCTGTCACCCGTTGCGCAAGCTTTGCTTGGCGCATTCGAGGGAGACACGGTGGAACTGGATGGCGTAGACGATACCGACCAGCTGACGATCGTCGACGTGCGTTATCCGCAACCCGCCGATTAATTTGAATGTGCGGTGCCATTTGATGCATGTGGCCCGCAGACAAGGAGAACAACTATGAGCAAGGACCATCGCTCGCTGCACGAAAAAGCGCCGGCAGAAAATGCGCGCCCCGTTCCCCAATCCCATGACGAAAAACTGCTGGATACGGCGCTAAAGCAGACGTTCCCCGCCAGCGACCCGGTCGCCGAACTGCCTTGCGATACGCCGGTGCAGCAGGAAGAACAGGCCAAGGAATGCCTGCTCGACACCGCGATTGAAATGACCTTCCCGGCCAGCGATCCAATTTCGGTGCAAGCCAGTATTACACGTATCGAGAAAGCGCCGGATACGGTGGACGGCCACAATGATCATCAGAACATCAATGAGGTCGAAGACACGCTGGAAAAAGCCTGCAAGTAATAAGCATCAGTTCTGTACGGGGCCGGTGCCGAACAATACGCGCGCTTCTGCCCACACCCATCCCCAGAAACCGGGCAGCGCAACCGCTTCGTGCGGATTGCGTATCGCGCGCGCCTGTGCTGCGCGCAGCACGTCGACACGCCGGTCGTAAAACGGCTTCGACGCAGTCGGCATATCGAGTGCGCGCGCCACATCGAGCAGAATCTGCATGTATTCGAGCAGATGGCGCGCGGTATAGGAGTTCGTGTCGTGGAAGGTCACGACGACCGGAATGACGCCATCCACAATCGGCAATCGCCCAGCCAGGATATTTTCACGCGTTGCAGCAAGCTCCTTGTACAGATTGCTGCGCTTGTGGAGGCTCGCGGTGAAGCCCCAGATCACACCGTCATTGGCACTCAAATCCGTCAACAGCATGTCGAGACCGCGTGATCGATACGCGGAAAACGTGCGGTCGTCATAGCTCCAGAACGGTGGCCGCACCAGCACCGGCGTTTCGCCGGCCGCCGTGCGAATGTCGCTGATTCCGCGATCAAGCGAAGCCGCCAGATCGGCAGAGGAAAGAAAGCGATGATTGCGATGCCCGTCGGTGGCGGTATGCAAACCGATCAGATGTCCTTCCTCGTATTCCCGCGCCAGCAGTTCCTGCCCAATGCGATAGACAGTCGGCCCGCGGGTTTGCACGAAAAACAGCGCCTTGATGCCGGGCTGTATCGGATTTTGCGCAAGATCGTTCAGGATGGACTCGGTCGGATTCGCATAACCCATCGCGCTCGGGCCGTCATCAAAGGTCAGCACGAAACGGATGGGCGCGGGGATGGCGGCGCGAGGCACGGACTCGACTTGCGTCGATGCGCAACCGCTGCATAGCAGGGTCAGCAAAAACCACGCAAAACTACGGTGAGCGTATGCGGGCAATGAAGAAATAAGACGCGATAGCATGAAACGTTCAGAGTGAAAACCGGCTTCCTTGCCGGCGCAGCGGATGATCTCAGATCGGTCTGTTTGCTGTCGAGCCTGCCTGTCCCGTACTGCGCCTCCAGTTGTTGCGAGACAACAGGATACGAGGCTGCGCCGGTCGCGGTGTCGCGATCGCCGCACAAAATGTGGCTTCTTGCCGCCTTTCCCGCGTCCGTCAATGGAATGACGGATTTTTCATGCTAGTATCCGCGCCACGCTAGGGGTCCTGAAGCAAACGCTTCGGGTGAGATAAGACCCTTGAACCTGATCTGGATAATGCCAGCGTAGGGAAGCGCAAAGTATCCACGCCGGGCACTCTTGTTCATTCCTTCGCGCGCACTCCGTTATCGCGATTGATTGAACACCACATGCCCACATTCCGCCTTTCCCTGATCGCCGCCGCGATCGCACAAGCCGGCCTTCTTGCGCCAGCTCTCGCACAAACCGCTTCCACCGACCAGCAGGACAGAGTCCTGCCCGCCGTGACAGTGATCGCCGCGCCTGACACTACCGGCCGCGCTGCGACCGCCAGCGTCGGCGGCTTTTCGGAAACGCCGCTGATCGAAACCCCGGCGTCGGTTACCGTCATCACGCAGCAGCAAATGCAGGAGCGCAGCATCCGCTCGACCACTGCCGCTGTCGAGACCGACGCCAGCGTGAACGACGCGTACAACGCTGTCGGTTACGCCGAACAATTTTCGATCCGCGGCTATACGCTGGAAAACGAAACCAGCTTCCGCAAGGATGGCCTCGCGTTCTCGGGTGCCTCGTCCGTCCCGCTTGAAAACAAGGAACGCATCGAGATCCTGAAGGGCCTGTCTGGTCTGCAGGCTGGCGTCAACACACCCGGCGGCATCATCAACTACGTAACGAAGCGTCCGACCGAGACGCCGGTACGCACGATCACCACTGAAGTCAGCGAACGCGGCACCGTTTACGGCGCAGTCGACCTGGGCGGCATGTCGGACGACAAACGCTTCGGCTATCGCATCAACGCGGCAACGGAAACGATCAATTCCTACATCGATGGCGCCGATGGCAACCGCAACTTCGTCTCCGGTGCTTTCGACTGGCATCTGAGCAATCGCTCATTGCTGCAGCTGGATATGGATTACCAGCACAAGTCGCAGGTCACGGCGCCGGGCTATCAGCTCCTCGGCGGAACGGACGTGCCATCGCATGTCGATCCAACGCGTCTGCTCGGCAAGGAGCCATGGATTACGCCGGTTACCGATAGCGTTAGCAACATCGGCCTGACTTTCAAGTACAAGCTCGATCAAGATTGGAATCTGACGCTGTCGGCGAATCGATATCGGCTGCTGCGCGATGACCGTTCCGCGTTCCCATTCGGATTCTATAAAGATGATGGCGTCCATTCATACGGTGACTACGATATTTACGACTACAAGAGCGATAACGAGGAACATACAATCCTCGGCACTCAAGCGTTGTTGCAAGGAAAATTTTCTGCCGGCTCCGTAAAACATGACATCACGTTCGGGGCTACGTTTGATCGGCGCCGCGATCACGCCGGTGACTGCGTTTACGGAACCACTACTTGCTCTACAGGTTTCGCGCCTAACGGAACAAGCAACATCTACGATCCGGTAGTTGATGGCTCTGCCGTCCCGCCGTCGAACATCCATAGCGGTCCCGTCAGTCTGCAGCGCAAGGACAATGAATGGTCGCTGTTTACACAGGATGTGATGTCGCTAACCGATAAGTTGAAGCTACATGCTGGAGTGCGCTACACCGAATTGCGCCGTCAACAATTTGATGTAGTCGATGGCGCGCAGTTATCGTCGTATGACAAAAGCTTTTTCCTGCCGAATTTCGCGCTGGTTTACAGTCCCACGGTGTCCACTTCTGTGTACGGCTCCTACGCTCAAGGTTTGCAACATGGCGGTGTCGCACCGCTCGGTACTCAGAATCCTCTAAACGAGATACTGAACCCGGGCAAGTCGCATCAGGTTGAAGTTGGCTTGAAGCAGGATCTATCGGATCGACTGAGCTTCACTGCCGCTTTGTTCCGCATTGTCGCGCCACTCGAATACATCGACGATACGAACACCTACGTACAGAACGGCGATGCGGTACATCGCGGTATCGAGCTGAGTCTGCAGGGACGTCTCACTCGCAATCTGCTCGTTGGTTCCAGCTTGGCGGCGCTCGATGCGAAGCAGGAAACGCCAGGCGATCCTACACGGGACGGTAAGCGCGACCTTAACGTGCCGAAACTGAAGGCAGTGACTTTCCTCGACTACGCAGTAGAAGATGTCCCGGGCCTGAACCTGAACACGACCTGGACCTATGCCAGCAGCAAGGCCTTCGATACGCAGAATCAAACGATCGTCGGCGGCTACAGCGTGTTCGATCTCGGTGCGCGCTACGCGACCAAGATCAAGGGCAAGGCCGTGCGCTTCAACTTCACCGTCTACAACGTATTCAACAAGTTCTACTGGCGCGACGTCACGCAGGACTTGGGCGGCTATCTGTTCCCTGGGGCACCGCGCACTTACAAGCTGACGGCACAATTCGACTTCTGACGAAGTCGTGCATCGAAATAAAAACGCCGTCCTTGTGACGGCGTTTTCTTTGAAGCGGCTTATTCGTCTCGCTCGGCAAGGTACTCCGCCACCTGCATCACCCGCTGCGGCACGTCTCCATCCGCCAGCACAAACGTAATCCCGGCTGACCGCAGATGATCGATGATCAATTGATGCACTGCCTGGCGCACCGCATCGCCGTCGCGCATCAGGCCGTCGCCGCGCCATGGATTGGTCGGTGCAGTGACTACCGTAAAGTCGTAAGTATGCGAATGCATCAACCCTTGCAGCGCCGTATCGATTGCGCCGAAGTAGTGAAGGCTATACATCGCGGTCATGCGCGGTGTGGTATCGCAGAACAGAAAGCGCTTTGCCTGCGGCAGCAGCGCGAGTTCGCGTTCCACCTGGGTGCGCGCAATGCCGTATTGCTCGTCGGCGCGCGGCGTGCGCTGATGCGTATCGACGAATTCACGCAGGTATTCGGGCACCCAGACAGTACGAAAGTGTACCGCCAGGGCGGCGGCGAGCGTCGATTTGCCGGTCGATTCGCCGCCGAGAATTGCGACGCGCGCCGCTTCTTTCATGATTGCACTGGCGATTCAACCAACCGCGCGCGCTCGTCGCGCGATGCGGCAAAGGCTTTCTTCCATGCGAGCAGGCCAATGATCGCCATCACGACAAAGATAGCGAACAGCACCGCAGTCAGCACCAGATGCTTGTGCACGTACAGGCCGATGTAGATCAGATCGATCAGTATCCACACATGCCAGTTCTCGATCTTCTTGCGCGACAGCAGAAACTGGCCGACCACGCTGCCTGCAGTCAGAAAGGCATCGAGGTGCGGCACGTCAGTGTCGGTATATGAGCCAAGAAACCAGGACAAGATCAAGTAGGCAAGCGCCCAACCGCTCAGCGTGAGCGTCCATCCTCTGCGATCGAGACAGGAAATCGAGACGCCGTGGTGCTGCGCGCCGCCGAACAGCCATTGATACCAGCCCCACAGTGAAACTGCGATGAAAAAAAACTGCAGGCCCATATCGCCGTACAGCCGCGCACCATAGAAAACAATCGCATACAGCGCGGATGACGTGATGCCGAACAACCAACCCCACGGAGATTGCCGGATATTGAAGTACACCATCACCACCGCCAGCACAAAGGAAATGATTTCCAGCCAAGAGGTATGAAACAGGCCAAACAGGAGGAGGGGATCGTTCATGGAAAGAGGACGGTAAGGAGTGAATGCGCT
>DATAHI010000199.1:0-3353 GCA_036263255.1 Oxalicibacterium sp.
CAGCCCGAATGCAGATACATGGCTCGCGCATTGTCAGGGCCAGTGCACGCGGCTCGGTGTGTCCTTCGATGCGCGTCATGTCGCCATTGACGACGCGGCGAAGAATGGTATCGAGGAAGCGGCGCGCCTGCACCGCTATGCCGCGCTTGGCGAAATGTGCCGCGCGCATGACGTGCCGCTGTTGCTGACTGCGCATCATCAGGACGATCAGGCCGAGACTGTCCTGCTCCAATTGTTGCGTGGTGCCGGTGTGGCAGGTCTGTCTGGCATGGACGAATCGAATCATGCACCGGACCTGTTGGGCGATGCGCAATTGTTGATGGGAAGGCCCCTGCTGCATGTTTCGCGCACGGCGCTGGCGGCTCATGTCGATACGTGTGGGATCGCCTATGTTGAAGACGAATCGAATACCGATCCGCGCTATGCGCGCAACGCCTTGCGCCGCCACGTGATGCCACTCTTGCAGCAATATTTTCCAGGATATCAGAGCCGTTTCGCCCGTAGCGCAGCGCATGCACAATCGGCGCAGCGTCTGTTGATTGAACTGGCTTGTCAGGACTTATTGGCATGCCTTGAAGGAGAGCGGCTCAATGTTCAGCGCATGCGTCAATTCGACGACGAGCGCATCGATAACCTGTTGCGTTACTGGTTTGCCTCGCGCGGCGTTCGCATGCCGTCCACATCATGGCTGAACGAGATGCGCACGCAGCTGCTTGAAGCGAAGCAGGATGCTCAGCTGTGCGTAACCCATGCGGACTGTGAGATTCGCCGCCATCGCGAGCACGTGTTCATGACGCACCTACGCGATCAGGCAAGCGCGCCGGTGCCAGAAAATTTTGCCTGGGAGGGGCAAGCGTCGCTGCACTGGCCGCAATTTGGCGGGACGCTGTACTTCGACGCGGGCGAACACGGAGTAGATGCGGAATGGCTGAGCGGTCAACGCTTGAGCATTCGCTTGCGCAGCGGCGGCGAACGGCTGAAGCCAGCCGCCAACCGGCCCACGCGCAGCCTGAAGCAGCATTACCAGAGCCTTGGTGTGCCTGCATGGGAGCGCGAGCGCCTGCCGCTCGTCTTTGCGGGCGAGCAAGTGCTGTTTGCCGCGGGCATTGGCATGGACAGTCATTGCTTGTCTGCGGGAGCGGGGCAGAAGATCGTCTTGCGCTGGGAATTCGACCCCACCTGAAAAAGGAAGAATGGCGCCGAAGCCGCAGCGATCTGGCTGAATGGCGGCCGAGCTGCTCCCCCGACTTGTCATTCTGCTCGGTACACTGTAAAGTCGAGGGTTGATTTTTTCCCGTAATTCCTTTCCTCCCATGGCTTTAATCGTTCATAAATACGGCGGCACCTCGATGGGCTCGACCGAGCGCATCAAGAATGTCGCGCGACGCGTTGCCAAGTGGCACGACGCCGGGCATCAAATCGTGGTCGTGCCTTCGGCGATGTCTGGCGAAACCAACCGCCTGATCGGATTGGCCAAGGAGGTGATGCCGCAACCCGATCCGCGCGAACTCGACATGCTGGCTTCGACCGGTGAGCAGGTTTCCGTCGCGCTGTTGGCAATGGCGCTGCAGGCAATCGGCAAGCAAGCCGTGTCCTACGCGGGCTGGCAAGTGCCGATCGTGACGGATTCCGCTTTCACCAAGGCGCGCATCCAGTCGATCGACGATGCCAAGGTGCGCAAGGATCTGGATGCAGGGCGCATCGTTATCATCACCGGTTTCCAGGGCGTGGACGGCGAAGGGAATATCTCCACGCTGGGCCGCGGCGGTTCCGATACCTCAGCAGTGGCCGTCGCAGCCGCGCTGAAGGCGCAAGAATGCCTCATCTATACCGACGTTGACGGCGTTTACACGACCGATCCGCGCGTGGTGACTGAAGCGCGCCGCCTGAACACCGTAACCTTTGAAGAGATGCTGGAAATGGCATCGCTCGGTTCGAAGGTGCTGCAGATCCGTTCAGTCGAATTTGCCGGCAACTACAAGATGCCGACGCGCGTACTGTCATCGCTGACCGACCCAATGATGCCGCTGGAAGAAGAAGCCAAGTCCGGCACCCTGATTTCGTTTGAGGAAGATACACACATGGAACAAGCCGCCATCACCGGTATTGCGTTCAATCGCGACGAAGCGAAGATCACCGTGCTCGGTGTGCCAGACCGTCCGGGCATCGCTTATCAAATCCTCGGCCCGGTCGCGGATGCCAACATCGAAGTCGACATGATCATCCAGAACCAGTCGGTCGACGGTAAAACCGATTTCACCTTTACCGTTCCGCGTGGCGAATACGCGAAAGCGGTCGATGTGCTGAACGCCAGCGTGAAGTCGCACATCGGCGCGGCATCGATCCAGGGCGACACCAAAGTGTCGAAGGTGTCGGTGGTTGGCGTCGGCATGCGTAGTCACGTCGGCATTGCATCGCAGATGTTCCGCACGCTGTCGGAAGAGGGCATCAATATCCAGATGATCTCGACTTCCGAAATCAAGATCTCCGTGCTGATCGACGAGAAGTACATGGAGCTTGCCGTACGCGCGTTGCACAAGACCTTCGATCTCGATAAAACGAATTAAGTCATGCTTCGCGCATCGTCAGGTTGACCTGACATGCGTGAAAAGTTATGATGCTGGACCTTTCAGCAGTCGAGGTTTGACTGTGGAAGCAGTGTGGAGACGTGGCCGAGTGGTCGAAGGCACTTCCCTGCTAAGGAAGCATATGGGCTTAAACCTGTATCGAGGGTTCGAATCCCTCCGTCTCCGCCAGTAATACTGAAAAGCCCGCGATAGCGGGCTTTTTGCTTTTGTGCAGATGCGCAGGCCATGGCATGTAATGGATGTGAAGGGACGCGCTTGTTGCCGAGGTAACCGCGGACTGCGCAGCTAGAAGAATTGCTCCATTTCGGCCAACGATAAAAGCCCACGATCCTCAAGGGGTTCCTCCATCACCGTATATCAAACAAAGCCTTGGTTTGTGCCTTGTTCACACACCACATCGTGATCCATGTTACGGGGCACTTCCTATCGTTCCTAATGTCTATTGATTGCCTTGCGATTTCAGCAAGGTTCGATATTCGTCGATGGAAGGAGAGAGCATGGGCAAGGCAAGAGGTGAAGCGCGGCTGATGGCGATCGATCTGATCGAGGAGCAATTGAGAGTGCTGCCGGTGTCGATCGCGACGATTTTGCAATCCGAGCGCATCGGAGACGCCGACCTCGCGGCGTCGGCGCATCTGATGCTGAAACGCAAGCGCAGGGCGAACAAGACTGGTTCCGCCGGTAATATCGTCGCCGATTGCGCGCCGCCCGACACATCACTGGACCTGCGCGAGTCGCTGCGCGCAATGCAGGCCAACCCAAGCA
>DATAHI010000200.1:0-2749 GCA_036263255.1 Oxalicibacterium sp.
AGCAGCGCCTGCTGTGCCGCGATCGCATCGTGGTAACTGCCTTGAGAATAGTAGGCATTGCCTATCCAGTACTGCGCGGAGGGCGCATAGGCCGATTGCGGATAACGCTGAATGAAATCGGCAAAGGCCGCGCCGGATTTCTTGTAATCGCCGGCCTTGAACAGCGCAAACGCATTGTCATAATCGCGCTGCTCCGATTGCCCGACCAGGGCGTCCTTGCCATCGACCGTCACGTTCTGCGGTTCCAGTTTGCGCAGCCGGCCGTCGAGGTCAGTGTAAAAATCCTTCTGGCGTTGCTGTTCCGTCGCCAGGGCGTTGCTCAGTTCTTCGATGCGGCCGTTCAGGCGCGCAATTTCCTGACGCAGGCTTTCGTTCTGATTGGAGAGATCGAGCAGTGCAGCGGACTTGCTGTCGAGATTCTTCTGCAGTGCGTCGGTCTTCGTACGCAGTTCCAGGATCGCCTTGCGGGCCTCGTCGTCGCCGAACAAAGCCGCATGCGCCTGGAACGATGCGCAGGAAAATGCGGCCACGAGGGCCGCAATCAGGGTTTTCCTAAACATCGTCATGCAGATCAGTAGACGATGTCGGCACGGCGGTTTTCTGCCCATGCCGATTCATCGTTACCCTGTGCCTTTGGCTTTTCCTTGCCGAAGGACACCGCTTCCATCTGCGAGTCGGAGACGCCCAGCAGCGACAGCGACTTGCGTACGGCTTCCGCACGCTTCTGACCCAAGGCCAGGTTGTATTCTGCACCGCCGCGTGCGTCAGTGTTGCCCTGGATGATGATCTTGCGATCTTTGTGCGACGTCAGGTATTTCGCGTGATTTTCCACCACGGACTGGTATTCAGGCTTGACGACGTAGCTGTCGAAGTCGAAGTAGACGCTGCGCTTGGCCAGCACGCCTTGCGGATCGTTCAGCGGATCGCTGCCGGTGTTGACAGTACCGACCGAGCGAGCATCGGCGCCGGAAGCGCTGTGATCGACTACCGGTGCCTTGTCGTCGAGTTTGGTCGACGAACAGGCAGCGAGCAGCAGGGCGCTCGACAGAATGAAAACGGAAGTCAGGGTACGCATGGAATTCTCCTTGTTGTAGCGGGTAAGTTCAGGGTGAAAAAACTAAAAAGTTACGGGTGGCATTATTTCATAAACGGGCCCCAGGTGGGCTCCTGGATATCGCCCCCTGCCTGCAGGCTCAGGCGCTGCCGTACGCTGCCGTCCACGGAAACCACCGCCAGGTTGCCACGTCCGCCGTCTGACGTCGCGTAAAGAATGTACTTGCTGTTCGGCGAAAAGCTCGGCGATTCGTCGCGCGCGGTATCGGACAGGCGCATCTCCTGATTGTTGCTCAGATCGAGCAGGTAGAGTTGGAATTTCCCTCCGCGCTGCGAGATGTAGGCGAGATATTTGCCGTCCGGCGAAATGCGGGGGCTGATATTGTAGGCGCCGCTGAAGCTCACGCGTCGTGCGTCGCCGCCGCTGATGCTCATCTTGTAGATTTGCGGTCCGCCGCTGCGATCACTGGTGAAGTAGATGCTCTGGCCGTCGCCGGAAAATTGTGGCTCGGTATCGATACCGTTGGAATTCGTCAGGCGGCGCAGGTTGCTGCCGTCGGCATTCACCAGATAGATTTGGGTCGAACCGGAACGCGACAATGCGACGGCAAGCTTGCTGCCGTCAGGCGACCAGGCCGGCGCCGAGTTGCTGCCCTTGAAGTTCGCGACCACCGTGCGCTGTTTCGTCACCAGGTTCTGCACATAGACTACCGGCTTCTTGTTTTCGAACGAGACGTAAGCGACCTTGGTGCCGTCCGGCGACCAGGCTGGCGAGATGATCGGCTCGTTCGAGCGCAGTGCGACCTGCACTCCTTCGCCGTCTGAATCCGCCACTTCCAGACGATATTCGCGGCCCGATTTCGTGACGTAGGCAATGCGGGTTGCGAATGCGCCCGGCACGCCGAGCAGTTTGAGGTAGATGTCGTCCGCGATCTTGTGCCCGGCGACGCGGATATATTGCGGCTGCGTCGTCAGCGCCATCGAGGACAGCTGCGATTCGCGCACGGTATCGAACAGGCGATATTTCACGTCGAAGCGGCCGTCCGGCAGGCGCGACACGCTACCGACGACGATCGCGTTCGCGCCACGGCCCTTCCAGTCGGCGTAGTTGACCGGCGTGTTCTCGGTCATCACATTGCCGGTGTCGATGATCTTGAAGTACCCGCTGCGCGCCAGATCAGCCTTGATAATGGCGCTGACTTGTGAAGGCGCGACCGTCTCGTTACCGAAGGCGGCAATCGCGACCGGAATCTGGTTGGCGCCGACACCGGCAATTTCCACGCGCAGCTGCGCGTGGGCGAAATTGGCGATCGTCAGGGCGAAGATCGCAAACAGGCGAAGAAACATCGTCTTGGTCATGGATTTCATTGATCTTTTGGTTTGTGAACGACGGTGAAACCGGATGGCACCCGTCCGGTCTTGTCCGGTGGGAAGGGTTGCGACGCCTGGATCGCGCGCTTGACCGCTTCATCGAAGCCAGGCAAGCCGGACGATTTGTTCAGGCGCAGGCTGCGTACCGAACCGTCAGGAAGCAGTTCGACATCGTATTCGACCGCAGGATTCCCGCCCAGGCTATCGGGCACGTTGAATATTGTATTCGAGCGGATCTTGGCAGCGACTTTCTGACCGTAACTTGCATCGCCCCGGTTGTTGCCCTGGGACTGCGCCGCTTGGCCAGCGCCGCCGCTGCCAACCG
>DATAHI010000201.1:0-1609 GCA_036263255.1 Oxalicibacterium sp.
CGACCTCGGCCCCGTCTACGGCGTGCAGTGGCGCGCTTGGCCGGCCTACAAGCTGATCGAAGCCGACAAGAAGGCGCAGATCCAGCGCGCGCAGGAAGGCGGCTTCCGCGTGGTTGGCGTCGTCAAGGATGAAGGCAAGGATAAGGTGCTGCTGTACAAGGCGATCGATCAGTTGCGCGAATGCCTGGACACCATCATCAGGAATCCGCACAGCCGCCGCATCCTGTTCCACGGCTGGAATTGCGCGGAGCTGGACGCAATCGCCCTGCCCGCCTGCCACCTGCTGTACCAGTTCATTCCGAATGCTGCGACGAAGGAAATCTCGCTGTGCCTGTACATCCGCAGCAACGACATCGGCCTCGGCGCACCGTTCAATCTGGCAGAAGGCGCTGCGCTGCTGCACCTGGTCGGCCGCCTCACCGGCTACAAGCCGAAGTGGTTCACCTACTTCATCGGCGACGCGCACATCTACGAGAACCATCTGGACATGCTGAAAGAGCAGCTGCAGCGCGAGCCGCACCCTGCGCCGCAATTGGTCATCTCGAATCGTATTCCCGACTACGCCGTCACCGGCAAGTACGAACCGGAGTGGCTCGACAAGCTGGACCCGAGCGATTTCCAATTGGAAAATTACATCCATCATCCGCCGCTGACCGCGCCGATGGCGGTTTGAACATTCATTCACATTCATGTCCGCACACCTGACCATCGTCGTCGCGGTCGATGCCAACAACGGCATTGGCATCAACAATCAATTGCCCTGGCATCTGCCGGAAGACTTGGCGCACTTCAAGCGCACGACCTCCGGCCATCCGATCATCATGGGCCGCAAGACCTTCGATTCGATCGGCCGTCCGTTACCGAACCGCCGCAACATCGTCATCACCCGCAACACGGATTGGCGGCATGATGGCGTGGAAGCCGTCACCTCGATTGAGGCTGCCAAGGCGCTGGTGGGGGACGCGCAAGCCTTCATCATCGGCGGTGGCCAGATCTTTTCTGACACACTCGAGGCAACCGACCGCCTGATCGTGACCCATATCGACAAGGCCTTCGACTGCGACGCCTTCTTCCCGGCCATCGATCCGAAGCTGTGGAAGGAAGTCGCCCGGGAAGCCCATCATTCCGACGCAGGCGGCTTCGATTACGCCTACGTGACCTACGAGCGCATCGGCTCCGTCTGAGCTTTTTCGTCATACCGCGGTCATATGCGGGGCTGATGCTAAAAACTGCCGGCATTTCCCCCAAAACCCGCGGCATATCTGCGAAAATTCGCATCTTTCTTATTTTGGCGCTGAGCACCGCGCCTTGTTGCCCGTCCAGCTGGAGAGCTCATGAAATTCCGCTTCCCCATCGTCATCATCGATGAAGATTACCGTTCCGAGAACACCTCCGGTCTCGGCATCCGCGCGCTTGCCGATGCCATCGAGAAGGAAGGCATGGAAGTGGTCGGCGTCACCAGCTACGGCGACCTGTCGCAGTTCGCGCAACAGCAATCGCGCGCCTCCGCCTTCATCCTCTCGATCGACGACGAGGAATTCAGCACCGGCTCGTTTGAAGATACCGACTACGCGCTGAAATCGCTGCGCGCCTTCGTCGAGGAAATCCG
>DATAHI010000202.1:0-4242 GCA_036263255.1 Oxalicibacterium sp.
TTGTTGCGCGCGCCACTCTTGAAATCGTGCAGCTGCTTCGCGATGTAGGGAGCGGGCTGACCCGAAAGCTTCGGGTTCTGCGCGATGGTGGAATTGCCCCCGGCGCCGTGGCAGGCCAGGCAGGCAGTGACGTTGCGAGAAGCATCGCCTGCGGTGAACAGCGTCTCACCTTTGGCAGGATCGGCTTTGACTGCAGATTGGGCTGCGGGTTGATCTTCTGCGGCATTGGCGAATGATGCAGTAGCCAATAGGACGACGAACAAGGACTTTACGACTGCTGGATAAGCACGATTCATTCAAACACCCTGAAGACTTAATTTTAAGATCCGTCCGTACTGCATTCGGGCGGCCGTTTATAGTGCAACAGATACGGAGTCTCTTCCGCGGCGCAAGGATACGTAACTTCTCATTGTACAATAGTTGATCGGCATTCCTGCCACGCCCGCACATTTTCTCCTTTTATGTCCCTACTTTGGCAAGCGCGTTTCTTCACCACGGTGAATCATCTCCGTGATTTGCCAAATACGCAAGTTCCTGAGGTCGCATTTGCCGGACGTTCCAACGCCGGCAAATCGAGCGCAATCAATGTGCTGGCCAATCAGAAGAAACTGGCTTTCGCTTCGAAAACGCCGGGCCGTACGCAGCACATCAACTTCTTTTCGATCGGCGGCGCGCATGTCGGCCAGCATCGCAAGGACGCAACGCGTGTCGACGAAATTCGCGCCATGCTGGTAGACCTGCCCGGCTACGGCTATGCCGAAGTGTCGGGTTCTGCCAAGCTGCACTGGCAGGCGCTGCTGGGCGACTACGTGCAGCGTCGCAAACAACTTGCCGCGCTGATTCTGATTGTCGACGCACGCCGCCCTTTCACCGATCTCGATATCCAAATGCTTGAGTGGTTCGCACCGACCGGCAAACCGATACACTGCATCCTGACCAAGGCCGACAAGCTGAATCGCAACGAGGGCGCCAATGCATTGCGCAGCGCGCGCACGCTGCTGGAGAGCTATGTCGACGAGGAAGGCAAACCGTTCCCGTTCACCGTGCAATTGTTCTCGGCACTGAAACGCACGGGACTGGACGAAGCAGATGCGCGTATCCTCTCATTGCTCGGCCTGGATGCAGAAGAAAAAACAGGTGACGCAACCGTGATTGACGCATAGGCTTGCGACGTCTGCTTGCATAAAAAACAAGCAGCGTATGACGCCGCGATGCACGCAAAAAAAAGCCCCGAAGAAAGGGGAGTATCTTCGGGGCAATAACGCCAGATCGCGTTGAGCGATGTGGCCCCGCTCAGGGAGGAGAAGCGGGAGATGCGAGGCATCTGCACCCTAGGAGCAGCGTGCTGGCAAAAGGTTCATTAATTTTTGCCGGGATTTTTATCATTCGTTTTTGTCGAAACCGCCATGAGCCGATCCACACCCCATTGCCAGTTTCCCTCGACCCGCATGCGCCGCATGCGCAAGGATGCCTTTTCACGCGCGATGATGCGCGAAACGGTGTTGACGCCGGCGGATCTCATTTATCCGGTCTTCGTAACCGAAGGCAATAATCAGCGCGAGAAAATTGCATCGATGCCCGGCGTGGAGCGATTGTCGATCGATCAGTTGCTTGGCGTTGCGGAAGAATGCGTTGCGCTGCACATTCCCGTGATGGCATTGTTTCCCGTCATTGCGGCACCGCTGAAAACACCCGACGGCATCGAGGCCACCAACCCGGATGGCTTGGTTCCGCGTGCGGTGCGCGAGTTGAAGAAACGCTTTCCGGAACTCGGCATCCTGACCGATGTTGCGCTCGACCCCTACACCAGCCACGGCCAGGATGGCGTGCTGAACGCGCACGGTTATGTGTTGAACGACGAGACTTGCGCGATCCTGACCAAGCAGGCGCTGACGCAGGCGGAAGCCGGCGTGGATATCGTCGCACCCTCCGACATGATGGATGGCCGCATCGGCGCGATCCGTCACGCGCTGGAAGCGCACCATCACATCTACACCCGCATCATGGCCTATTCGGCTAAGTACGCTTCGGCGTTCTACGGTCCGTTTCGCGATGCCGTCGGCTCTTCCGCCACGCTGGGCAAGAGCGACAAGACGACTTATCAGATGGATCCGGCCAACAGCAACGAAGCCTTGCGCGAAGTGGCGCTCGATATCGCCGAAGGCGCCGACATGGTGATGGTCAAACCCGGCATGCCCTATCTCGACATCGTGCGTCGCGTCAAAGACGAATTCAAGGTGCCGACCTTTGCCTATCAGGTCAGCGGTGAATACGCGATGATCAAGGCGGCTGCGCAAAACGGCTGGCTCGATCACGACAAGACGATGATGGAAGCAATGATGGCCTTCAAGCGCGCCGGCGCGGACGGTGTGCTGACGTATTTCGCGCTGGATATCGCACGGCGATTGAAGCTCGGCTAAGCTGCAAGGCAACCGCGCCACAACGGCGGCATGAGCCGCCGTTTCTTTTTCTTCTTTCTTGCAATGACGCAGTCTCCTCATCCGTCCCCTTCCGCTTCCTCGCTCTTCCACAGAATCGCGATACCTTTCCTGTTCGTGCTGCTGGGCGTGATCTATGCGTCGTGGGCCGCACGCATTCCTGCCATTCGCGCTGCGTTGTTGCTGACACCGGGGCAACTCGGCCTCGTACTGCTGGCGGGTGGCGTCGGCGCGGCGGGGTCGTTTCCGATTGCTGCCGGCGCGGTCGCGCACCTCGGCGCACGCCATGCAGCCTGGCATGCTGGAACCGCATTGCTGCTTTTCCTGCCCTGCGTTGCATTTGCGCCGGGCCTGTGGTGGCTGATGTCAGCCGCGCTCGCCCTCGGCGCGGCGATCGGTTGCTTCGACGTCGCAATCAACGCGCTGGGCGCAGAAAATGAAAAAGCCGCCGGCCGCTCGATCATGTCGCTGCTGCATGCCTGGTTCTGCCTTGGCGCCATGTGTGGCGCGTTGTTCGGCAGCGCGATGGCTGGTATCGGCATGACGCCATGGCTGCATTACTGCATCGTGTCGCTGCTGCTGGCTCCGCCACTGTTCATTGCATATCGCGTGATTCCGCAGGACAGGCCAACACCCGGCAGCGTGGAAAAGTATTTCGCGATCGCACACGGACCGGTTGTCGCACTCGGCATCATCGGTTTCTGCGGCGCGGTGGCGGAAGGCTCGATTGCAGACTGGAGCGGCGTATTCATGAAGGACCAGTTGGGCGTCAGCGACGGCATCGCGCCGCTTGCCTACGCGTCTTTCGCCTGTCTGATGTTCGGCGCACGCCTGTTATGCGATCGTTTAAAGGATCGACACGGTGCACGGCTGGTGGTGGCCTGCGGTGCGGCATTCGCGTCCTGCGGCTTGCTGATCGCGGTGTTCGCCGTGAACGTACCGCTGACGATCGCTGGCTTCGCATGTGCCGGCGCGGGACTGGCGGCGGTATTTCCGTTCGTGTTCAGCGCTGCAGGCCGGCATGGCGCTGCTTCTCTGGCCGCGGTCGCAACCTTCAGCTACAGCGGTGGTTTGCTGGGTCCGCCGGTGATTGGTTTCCTGGCACAAGCTTGGGGCATGCGCGCCGGGCTGGGTTTCGTGGTTGCGATCGCACTCGCCATTGCGGTCGCAGCCACCCGCGCAAAGTGGCTGGAGTAGGCCGAGAACATCACAAGGCCAGCCATCCACGGCGGTAAAAGGCATGCAGCGCCATGCCGGCGACAAAGCCAGCGCCAACATTCCATACGCATACCGCCGCCGTCAGCAGTACTACCAAGCGTTCGTTACGCTGCGATGGAAATTCGCTCCTGCCGAGGGCCAGTTGCGCGCCGGTCAGAAACAGGATTACGCCCAGCACTGCCGACGGCAGCAAGCCGAACAACATCTGGACCGAATTGCTGAAAAAGAAGGCGAGCAAGAGCAACAGACCGCCGAGAATCACGACTGCACCACCGGTGCGTGCGCCGAAGGCGATATGACCAGCCATGCCGCCTGCGCCATGGCACATGGGCACGCCGCCCACTCCAGCGCTGAACAGGTTCATGATGCCGGTCGATAGCGCAATGCGGCTTTCACTCAATGGTCGCGAAGGAAACAGCCGATTGTTCTCCTCCTTGATGGCTATTACGGCATTGCCCAGCGTAAGTGGAATTTGCGGTACTGCCAACAACAGCGTTCCGACCAGCCATTGGTGCCAGCCTAAATCCGCCAAGCCGAACGAGGGCAAATGCAAATGTGCGCCTTCCGCTGCGATGCCATGCAACAG
>DATAHI010000203.1:0-3731 GCA_036263255.1 Oxalicibacterium sp.
CTCTTGCGCTAGGCGCTGCACGCGGAACCGACGTGAGCGCTGCGTCAATTTCTGCGTCAGCGACATTTCATCAGTCAGCCAATCCTGCATCCGCGGCGTCGCCTGCACGCCATTGATGTGCGAGAACCAGTGCGCGTGCGAGCCAGCTTTCAGCATCGGACGCTTGCCATTTCCGACGTTGCGTTCGGCACCTGCACGCCGCAAAAGCCCAGCACTTCATCGGCATACTCTGCAAAGTCGGACAAGCCGTGGTCGCTGCCTTGAATCACGCGCTGACGCGCGCCGCTAAACAAAGCAACCATTTCGCGCCAGTCCAGCAATTCATCACCGGTTGCCGCGATCAGGAAATAGCGTTCGGGGCGCGTAATGCGTTCGACATGGATTGCGGCCAGCTCATCGAGATATTCACGCTTGAACTCGAAGGCATCATTCGAGTGGTATTGCGTCTTCACGCCGACCTGCCCGGCCAGATCACGCGCGGCATTGACCGCGGGGTTCAATAGCACCGCACGGCAGCCGAGCTGTTCGGCGATCCAGGTCGCGTAATAACCCCCGAGGGAAGAACCGATGATGGCAAGATTGGCCGGATCGATGTTGCCCGCCAGCTCGCTCGCGAGCGCTATCGCGTCCCGCGGCGACGCCGGCAGCTGCGGACACGCGTATTCATCGCCGCGACCCAATACCTGCATACGTTGTGCGAGCAAACCGGTCTTGAACGAATGCGGCGACGAACGGAAGCCGTGCAGATACAGAATCATTTGGCCAGCGCATCCAGGATTTTCTGATGCACGCCGCCGAAACCGCCATTGCTCATCACCAGCACCTGATCGCCTGGCTGCGCCGCGCTTGCGATTGCTTTCACCAGCTTGCCAAGATCGTCGAAGGCCTGCGCTTTGGCGCCGAGCGGCGCCAGCGCTTCACCTAGATCCCAGCCCAACGCATCCTTGCCGCTGGCAGCGCCATAGCCAAAGACGAGATCGGCGTCGACCAGGCTGCCCGGCAAGGCGTCCTTCATCGTGCCGAGCTTCATCGTGTTCGAGCGCGGCTCGAGCACAGCGAGGATGCGCGCGGAACCGACCTTCTTGCGCAATCCCGCAACCGTCGTCGTGATTGCGGTGGGGTGGTGCGCGAAGTCGTCAAATACCGATATGCCGTTGACCGTGCCGCGCAACTCCATCCGCCGTTTCACGTTCTCGAATTTGCCGAGCGCGGCGATCGCCTGCGCCGGCGTCACGCCGACGTGACGCGCGGCGGCGATTGCGGCCAGCGCATTCATCCGGTTATGTTCGCCGGTCAGCGACCATTCGACCGTTCCCAATTGCTCGCCGCGGAAGATCACGTCGAAACGTCCGTCTTCATGCGTGTGCATTTGCCAGCCGTCGTCATCGCCGAACCATTCCTGTTCGCTCCAGCAGCCGCGCTGAATCACGCGTTGCAAGGATTCCTCGCGCGCATTGGCGATCACACGGCCGACGCCGGGCACCGTGCGCACCAGGTGATGGAATTGCGTTTCGATCGCCTGCAGATCGGGGAAAATGTCGGCGTGGTCGTATTCGAGGTTGTTCAGCACTGCGGTTTTCGCGTGGTAGTGCACGAACTTGCTGCGCTTGTCGAAGAACGCGGTGTCGTACTCGTCGGCTTCGATCACAAAAAAGGACGATGGCTTGCCGTCGCCCGACAGGCGCGCCGAAATGCCGAAGTTCATCGGCACGCCTCCGATCAGGAAACCCGGGTTGTAGCCGGCATCCTCCAGCATCCAGGCGAGCATCGAGGACGTCGTCGTCTTGCCGTGAGTGCCGGCGACGGCCAGCACCCAGCGTTCGCGCAAGATGTGCTCGCCGATCCACTGCGGACCCGAGACATAGGGCAGACCGCGATTCAGGATTTCTTCCATCAGCGGATTGCCGCGCGACACGACATTGCCGATTACATACAGGTCTGGCGATAGCGTGATTTGCTCAGGTCCATAGCCCTCGATCAGCTGTATGCCTTGCGCTTCGAGCTGCGTGCTCATTGGCGGGTAGACATTCGCATCGCAACCAGTCACGGTATGGCCTGCGGCTTTCGCCAGCACGGCAAGTCCGCCCATGAACGTGCCGCAAACGCCGAGAATGTGGATATGCATTGTAGAATTTCGGTTTGGAATTACGCGATTTTACCCGACGCCAGCACATTGCCGACGAGGGTGCGCCAGAGCGATGTCTTCTTTCTTTTCTTCAGACAATGATTTGCTGCGCGCTGAAATCGCCGCGGCGGCCGCACGCATGATCGCGGAAGACGGCGTCGATTACGGCACCGCAAAGCGCAAGGCCGCACGCCAGATCCTCGGCAACAACAAAGTACGCGGCGATGTGCTGCCGGACAATGCCCAGATCGAGGAAGAGGTCCGCGCCTATCAGGCGCTGTTCTTCGGGGATACCCAGCCGGCGCGCCTGCTGCATCTACGCCAGTTGGCGGTACGCGTGATGGAGGAGTTGAACCACTTCCACCCGCATCTGACGGGCGCCGTACTGAACGGTACGGCAGGCGAACACTCGGACATTCATCTGCAGCTGTTTGCGGACAGTCCAAAGGATGTGGAAGTTTTCCTGATGAACCGGAATATCGATTTCGAGGTATCGGAAAGCGCCCACTTCAATAATTACGACGATCCGGTCGAGACGCTCAGTTTTCTGTGGGGTGAAGACGGCGTGCATCTCGCCATCTACGACACTGATGAACGGCGCGGACCGAACCGCAAGACTGCGAGCGGCCAGCGCGAGCGGGCGGATCTGGAAGCGGTGCGCGCGTTGATCGAAAACGACTCTATATAAATAGACATGAAAAAGAACTTGTCGCCCGTGCTGATCCTTGCCATTTCCTTCATGCTGGGCGGAGCCTACGTCGGTTACAAGTTTCATGCCCCCCCGTCGGCCGGCGAGGACGTGACGTCGAAGCCCTCCGGCGGAGGGCTGTTCGGGCAACAGCTGCCCGATGCTTCCGGCGTTTCGCAGCCACTATCCCGATGGCGCGGCAAACCTCTCATCGTCAATTTCTGGGCAACGTGGTGCGCGCCCTGCGTCGAAGAGATGCCGGAATTATCCGCCTTCCAGTCCGAGCTGCATGCAAAAGACATTCAATTGATTGGGATCGGCGTCGATTCTGCGGAGAACATCCGGAATTTTTCCAACAAATACCGAATCTCTTACCCGCTTTACGTTGCCGGTGCAAACGGCGTCGAGCTGTCACGCCAATTGGGCAATCGTAACGGCGGCTTGCCTTTTACGGTACTGTTCGACAAGAACGGCACGGTGGTAAAGACATATCTCGGCCGACTGCATCTTGACGAATTGCGCAGCGATCTTGCAGCGCTTTGAGCTTGGCAAAGTTTTCCGCTTGCCAACCCTCGCCATTTAGCGGCAAAATGCCGCCATCGTCGGCAAACGTAGTTTTATCTCCATGGCAAAAAACCTGCTTTTATTGAACGGCCCGAACCTGAACCTGCTCGGCACACGGGAGCCGGAGGTGTATGGATCGACGTCGCTCGCCGACATCGAGGCGGCCGCAGCAAACCAGGCAGCCGCGGCAGGCGCAAAACTGGCGGCTTTTCAAAGCAACCATGAAGGCGCGCTGATCGACCGTATTCATGCCGCGAAAAAGGAAGGGGTGGATGCAATGGTCATCAATCCCGGCGGTCTCACGCATACCAGCGTCGCGCTGCGCGACGCATTGGCCGGCGTGGCGATCCCTTT
>DATAHI010000204.1:0-11086 GCA_036263255.1 Oxalicibacterium sp.
GAAGCGCATGACGTGTTGGCTGTCATGGGGCGACCGACTTTGGTTGGCCCCGCCGGTTGCGGCCAGATTGCGAAGTTGTGCAACCAGCTGATTGTTGGCGGTACCTTGAATATCGTCGCAGAAGCGTTGCTGCTGGCGCAGGCAGGTGGTGCCGACCCTGCTGCCGTGCGCACTGCAATCCGCGGCGGCTTTGCCGAAAGCCGGATTCTGGAGGTGCATGGGCAGCGCATGCTGGAGCGAAACTTCATGCCGGGCGGCCAGGTGAAAAGTCAATTCAAGGATTTAGAAAACGTGCTGATTGCCGCCGCCGATGCCGGACTGCGGTTGCCATTGACCGAACTGGTCACGGAGCATTATCAAAGTCTGATAAATAGCGTGCCGCAGGCCGATCAATCCGCCGTCTTGCTGGCACTTGAAGATGGCAATCCGGGCAAGCGGCTCGGCGCGCAAGCAGACCTTCTCCCGCGCTGATGATCGGGCATAGGCCGCCAACCCCATCGCCACATTGCATGAGACTTCCGCAAGCTGCATTTATCGACGTGTATCGTTATGACGAAGCAAAGTGCTGATCGCCGCGCCGTGTGGCATCTGATTCGCCCCTATTGGGTCTCCGAAGAAAAGTGGCGCGCGCGCGGTTTGCTGCTTGCGATTGTCGTTCTCGCATTGACGATGGTGTACATCGAGGTGCAGATAAACGATTGGAATCGCACCTTCTACAACGCCTTGGAAAACAGGAATTTCCCTGTATTCGTCGAACAGCTGTGGCGCTTCAGTTACCTCGCATTTGCCTTTATCGCAGTCGCGATTTATCGCATTTATCTAACGCAGGCCTTACAGATGCGGTGGCGTATCTGGATGACGCAGCGCTACATGGCGCGCTGGCTGGCAAATCAGGCTTATTACCGCATCGAGCAAACGCACGCCACGGATAACCCGGACCAGCGCATCGCGGAAGATTTGAACGATTTGACCAGTGGAACGCTGTCCTTGTCCCTGGGGTTGCTTTCCAGTGTAGTCACGCTCGCTTCCTTTATTGGAATCCTGTGGAGCGTCAGCGGGCCGATCTCTTTTGTGCTCGGCGCCCAGCAGTGGACAATCCCTGGTTACATGGTGTGGTTCGCGATTGCTTATGCCGGCATTGGTTCGCTGATTGTTGGCTGGGTCGGTTGGCCTTTGGTGAGCAAGCATTATCAACAACAGCGGTTCGAAGCGGACTTCCGTTTCGGTTTGATTCGCGTGCGCGAAAACGCAGAGGCTGTCGCCTTGTATCGTGGAGAGCCGGAAGAGCAGCATCAGCTGCAACGAAGATTCGACCTGATCCGTGAAAATTGGTGGGGCATTATGCGCACGACCAAGCGATTGAATCTTGCGTCCAATTTCTACGATCAGTTCGCCAATATTTTTCCGTTTTTGGCCGCCGCACCGCGTTACTTTGCAGGGGCAATCACGCTGGGTGGGTTGATGCAGATCAGCTCCGCCTTCGGTCAGGTGCAGGGAGCCTTGTCATGGTTCATTTCCGCGTTCACCGATTTCGCCGCCTGGAAGGCGAGCGTCAACCGTCTGGCCGGATTTCATGCAGCGATCAATGCCGTTCATCAGCAGCAGGGCGGTATTGCCGTCAGCACCAATAACGTCGGTGGACTGCTGATAGAGACCCTGCAGTTGCACTTGCCGGAAGGCGCGGCGCTGACAACACCTTTTTCTGCGCATATCGAGGCCGGGCAACGCATTTTGATTGCCGGCCCTTCCGGATGTGGAAAATCAACGCTGATACGTGCAATCGCCGGCGTGTGGCCTTATGGTGCGGGCGCCATTGAAATTCCGCAGCAATGGAAACTGCTGTTCTTGCCGCAGAAAAGCTATCTTCCCATTGCAACCCTGCGTGCGGCGATTGCCTATCCCGCCGCCGAGCATGCATATACCGATCTCGCAATTCGGCACTATCTCGATTTGTGCAGGCTGCCGCATTTGAAGCACATGCTCGATCACGTCGATAACTGGAGTCAGCGCCTTTCACCCGGCGAGCAGCAGCGCCTGGCGTTCGCACGTGCCTTGTTGACGCGACCAACCGCCTTGTTCCTGGATGAGGCAAGCAGCGCGCTTGATACCGAAACAGAAGAGCACGTTTATCAACTGCTGATTCAAGAACTGCCGCAGACGACGATCGTCAGTGTTGCACACCGTGAAAGCGTGGCGAAATATCATTCCCTTCGCTGGCAATTTGTAGCGGATCGGCGGGGGGAGATGCAAACAGTGGATGAACCCGAGCGCTGGGAATACGCCGTTCAGTTCAGCAAAGTGGCGAAATGACGCCGTTTGCGTGATTGCGAATGGAAATGCGTTTCGCTAGAATGGCGGCAGGCATGACAGGATGCCTGCTCTCGCAAAAGCCGACGCACCTGTTCGTAGACTTCTGTCTTCAGTAAATCACACGTTCAACCTGAATGTCGTAGCGAGAAACGACAATGAAAGGAAAACGTATGTGGTCTACTTCGCCTCCCCCACTTTCTCATCATGCGCTAGGTCAATCCATGACCAATAGCGCGTTTCTGCGACGTTACGCGCGCCGACTGCTGCGTGATGCACGCTCGCCGGAGGCAAGCAAGGCAATGCCGGTACTACGCCGGATCGCGGCGGCGAAGCTCGTTCCGGAAATGCGTCTGAGCGATTTATTTGCGTGTCGCACCACGCTTCAACTCAAGCACGTATTGCATATGCTTGCCAGAGAGTTGAATTTTCCTGCGTGGGAAATATGCATGCGCCAGGTCGATTGTGCTGCCCCTTCGGTATTGGACCGTTATCGACTTGAGCTCGGCATGTTCGGCGATCATGAGAAAAACTGGTTTGCCGATTACGGTACCGCGCTGACATGGCAGCGTGAGCATGGCGGATATCTGGTTCGTTACGGTGAACAGACCGTCGCCATACTCGCCTAGATTCGGAGCGGCCGATCGACTTTCCTATGCCGTCTTCAGGAAGCTTTCGGCCAACCTAACCCAATAGGTTGCGCCGATAGGCAGCAGCGCGTCGTTGAAATCGTAGCTTGGGTTGTGAAGATTGCAGGGGCCCAGGCCATGTCCGACGGACCGGTGATCGCCTTCGCCGTTGCCGATGAAGACGTAGCATCCGGGCTTTTCCTGCAGCATGTAGGCGAAGTCTTCAGCCGTCATGGTCGGCTCTACCTGTATATCGACGGCTTTCTCCCCCACGATCGTTTTCAGCACATCTGATGCAAAAGCAGTTTCGGCAGGCGAATTCACCAACGGCGGATAATTGCGCTTGAAGTGAAAGTCCACCGTGGCGTCGAAGGCTTGTGCCGTATGCTCGGCGATTTTGTGCATGCGGCGTTCGATCAGATCCAGCACATCGAGATCGAAGGTACGGACAGTCCCGATCAACGTGGCCTCATCCGGGATGACATTGGTGGCGCTACCGGCGTGAATCTGGGTAATTGAAATGACGCCGGAATCGATTGGATTCTTGTTTCGTGTCAGGATCGTTTGCCAACTCTGCGCAATTTGCACAGCCGTCATGATCGGATCGATGCCTTTTTGCGGTTGTGCCGCGTGCGCGCCTTTGCCGCGCACGATCACTTCAAACTCGTTGCTTGATGCCATCATCGGTCCCGCCGTCACACCGAAGTGGCCGACCGGTATGCCGGGCCAATTGTGCATACCGAAAACGGCATCCATCGGGAACCGTTCGAACAGCCCTTCATCGATCATGCGTTTGGCGCCGCCACCGCCTTCTTCTGCCGGCTGAAAAATCAGGTAGACAGTGCCATCAAAATTCCGGTGTTGCGATAAATAATGCGCCGCACCCAGCAGCATCGCGGTATGGCCATCGTGACCGCACGCGTGCATCTTGCCGTCGTTCTTCGACGCATGCGGGAAGGCGTTCAACTCCTGCATGGGCAAGGCATCCATGTCGGCGCGCAGGCCAATGGCCTTTTTGCTGCTGCCATTGCTGATGATGCCAACGACGCCGGTCGAACCCATGCCGCGTACCACAGGAATGCCCCATTCGGTCAGTTTGCGCGCGACCAGTTCGGACGTATCGCGCTCCTCGAAGCACAGTTCAGGGTTCGCGTGAATGGCGCGGCGCAAAGCTTGTATTTCGGTGCTGAACTGGATGATCGGGTCGATTAACTTCATGATGATCCTCGTGACGCGAAGCGGTGCTTTCTCTGCAAAGAATTCTATCTTACGCCGGGAGTACGCCGCGGTACATGCTTCGCCTGCCTGCTATATCGGGCCGAAAGAGCTTGCAGATCGTAGAGGCGACCGATAGCATCACAGTGTTGGCAGTAATCAATAAAGGGGCGGAGATCAATGGACAGATTCTGGCTTCAGTCATATTCCAAAGGCGTTCCTGCTGAAATTGATTTTACGCAGTACACGTCGCTCGTACAGTTGCTCGAAGAGGCGTTCGACAACCACGCGCAACGCCGTGCCTACGTTTGCATGGATCGCTTTCTGACCTATGGCGAAGTCGATGCGATGTCGCTTCGGCTGGGCGCATGGCTGCAGTCCACCGGCTTGAAGAAAGGCGCACGCGTTGCGCTCATGATGCCGAACGTGTTGCAGTACCCGATCGCCATTGCTGCCGTACTGCGTGCCGGATATATCGTCGTCAACGTCAATCCGCTGTACAAGCCGCGCGAACTGCAGCATCAGCTCGTCGATTCCGGTGCCGAAGCCATCATCATCCTGGAAAATTTCGCCTGCACGCTGCAAAGCGTTTTGCAACATACGCAGATCCAGCACATCGTGCTCGCAAGCATTGGCGATCTTTTGGGCGGCGTGAAAGGCGCAATGGTCAATTTTGCCGTGCGCCACATCAAGAAAATGGTGCCGTCATATGAGCTGCCGGGCGCCATCCGCTTCAACGATGCATTGGCAGAAGGTGGCGAACTAGAGCTGCAACGGCCGGTACTGAAGCATGATGACATCGCTTTTCTGCAGTACACGGGTGGCACGACGGGACTGGCCAAGGGTGCCACGCTCACACATCGGAATATCGTCGCCAACGTGCTGCAGAACGAGAGCTGGATTGCGCCGGTCGTGGGCCACAAGCTGACACAGGAACAGCTGAATTTCGTGTGTGCCTTGCCGCTGTATCATATCTTCGCACTAACGGCCTGCTGCATGCTTGGCACGAAGCTTGGTGTGATGAATATTCTTGTTCCCAATCCACGGGATATTAATGGTCTCGTCAAGGAACTGGGGAAATATCCTTTCCATCTGCTGCCGGCCGTCAATACCTTGTACAACGCCTTGCTGAATCACCCTGATTTCGCAAAGCTCGATTTTTCGCACCTGGTGTTATGCAACGGTGGCGGTATGGCGGTGCAGCAAGTGGTCGCAGAACGCTGGCGTGCGGTGACTGGGTGCCTGATTAACGAAGGCTATGGCTTATCGGAGACTTCGCCGACAGCGGCTGCCAATCCGGCCGACGCAACGGAGTTTTCGGGCACTATCGGCTTGCCGGTTTCCTCCACCGATATCGTCATCATCGACGATGCAGGCAATCCTGTACCGCTTGGCGAACGTGGTGAGATCGCGATACGCGGGCCACAGGTTATGGCAGGTTACTGGAACAAGCCGGAGGAGACGGCGGCGTCAATGACGGCCGATGGATTCTTCAAGACCGGCGATATCGGAATCATGGATGCGCGTGGCTATATCCGAATCGTCGATCGCAAGAAGGACATGATTCTGGTCTCCGGTTTCAACGTATATCCAAGCGAGATTGAAAGCGTCGTGATGGCGTTTCCCGGCGTGACCGAATGTGCCTGCATTGGCGTGCCGGATCCGCATTCGGGCGAAGCGGTGAAGCTGTACGTGGTGCGCAAGGATGTCTCGGTGACAGAAGAAGCACTGCTGCAATATTGCAGGGAACAGTTCACCGGCTACAAGCGGCCGCACCTGATCGAATTCCGTACCGAGCTGCCCAAATCGAACGTCGGCAAGATTCTGCGCCGTGAATTGCGAGAAGAAGCGCTGGCCGCAAACCGGTCCGGTCGCTGAACGCGTTTATTTTCCCAGTGGCGGCACCGGGCGCGGGCGGCGCAGGTCGTCTGTCGCAACATAGGTCAGTGTCGCTTCCGTCACCTTGACGATCTCTGCCTGTTGCAGATTGCGTTCGGCAAAGACCTCGACATTGACAGTGATCGAGGTCGTTCCGACCTTCACGATATCGGCGTAGATCGACAGCACGTCTCCCACCAATACCGGGTGCTTGAATACAAAGGAGTTGACGGCAACCGTCACCACGCGGCCGTTGGCCCGCTTGGCGGCAGGTAGCGATCCTGCCAGATCGACGTGCGCCATGATCCAGCCGCCGAATACGTCGCCATTCATATTGGTGTCGGTCGGCATGGGCACGACGCGCAATTGCGGCGTCTTTCCTTCGGGCAGGGTAGTGTGATATTCGGCCGGCATGGCAGTCCTGTAGGCTGAGTTTTTAACCGCTACAATCGTCAGACTCAAGGATAAACCATATACATAGAATCGATGCGCCGCCACTCTGCTTCCTCCGCCGGATTTGTTCCTGCTCCTCGCATGCGTAGCGACTGGGCGACGCTGAAAGCCTTGCTGCCATATTTGTGGACTTACAAATGGCGCGTCGGTCTCGCGCTGGTGTTTCTGATTGCCGCCAAAGTGGCGAACGTCGGCGTGCCCCTGATTCTCAAGCATTTGATCGATGGTCTCACAATCAAACCATCCGATCCGCGCATCGTACTGGTATTGCCGATCGGCCTGCTGCTTGCATACGGCGCGCTGAGGCTGTCGACCACCTTGTTTACCGAATTACGCGAATACACTTTTGCGCGAGTAACGCAACGCGCGGTGCGTACTATCGCGCTGAAGGTCTTCCGGCATTTGCATTCGCTGTCCTTGCGCTTCCATCTGAATCGGCAGACAGGTGGCATGACGCGTGATATCGAACGTGGTACGCGCGGCGTTTCGTCATTGGTTTCATACACTCTGTTCAGTATTCTGCCGACCCTGGTGGAAATCGGGCTGGTCATCGGCTACCTGGGCTTGCATTACGACATCTGGTTTTCACTGATTACCGGTGGGGCTTTGTTGGCGTACATTGCGTTCACCGTCAGTGTGACGGAGTGGCGCACACACTTCCGCCGGACGATGAATGAGCTGGACTCGAAAGCCAATACGCGCGCTGTCGATTCGTTGATCAATTACGAGACGGTCAAGTATTTCGGTAACGAGGATTACGAAGCACAGCGTTACGACGAAGGCTTGCGCCATTACGAGACGGCAGCGGTCAAATCGCAAACTTCGCTGTCACTATTGAACAGCGGCCAGTCGGCGATCATCGCCATCGCAGTATCGTTGATTCTCTGGCGCGCGACGCTGGGCGTGATCAGTGGCCGCATGACGCTTGGCGATCTGGTGCTGGTCAACTCCTTCATGATTCAGCTCTATATTCCGCTCAACTTTCTCGGTGTGATCTATCGCGAAATCAAACAGAGCCTGGCCGATATGGAAAGGCTGTTCTCCTTGTTGGATCAGCATCGAGAGATCGGCGACAAGGAGGAGGCGCCGAGTTTGCTGGTGCAGGGTGCAGAGCTGCGTTTTTCGCATGTCGACTTCCGCTATGAAGCGAATCGGCAAATCCTGTTTGACGTCGATTTCATGATTCCCGCCGGCACCACGACTGCCGTGGTCGGCCATAGCGGCTCGGGAAAATCTACGCTGGCCCGGTTGTTATTCCGCTTTTATGACGTGGATGACGGAGCCATCTTGATCGACGGGCAGGACGTACGGGAAGTGACGCAGGCGTCGTTGCGCAAGGCGATCGGCATCGTGCCGCAGGACACCGTCCTGTTCAATGACACAATCGAATACAACATCGCCTATGGTCGTCCTGGCGCTACGCATGCCGACATTGTGGCTGCCGCAAAGGCGGCTTACATCCACGATTTCATCGTGTCATTGCCGGAGGGCTATGCAACCCATGTCGGCGAACGCGGTCTGAAACTATCCGGTGGTGAGAAGCAGCGTGTAGCGATTGCCCGCACCTTGCTCAAGCATCCAGCCATTCTGATCTTCGACGAGGCGACTTCTGCGCTGGATTCCAAGGCAGAGCAGGCGATTCAGGCGCAACTAAAAGAAATCGCACGTAATCGCACCACGCTCGTCATTGCGCACCGCCTGTCGACCGTGGTCGATGCGGCACAGATTCTGGTCATGGATCATGGGCGGATCGTGGAGCGCGGCAGGCATGCGCAATTGCTGGAAGCAGGCGGCTTGTACGCGCAGATGTGGGCGCGGCAGCAGGCGCGGCAAGACGACGAAGATGTGGCGGATGAGAATGACTTGAGCGCCGCCGCTGGATAAATCATCACGTCGCTTTCAAAGCGACGCAGTGAAAATCTTTCGGGAGAAGCGACGATGTCGGGTCAGCACACAGTTCCTTCTTATCTCCAGCCAGCCGAGATCGGTGCCTGGGGTGTGTATCTTGAACAGATTGATCGCGTCACTCCTTATTTAGGAGCGCTGTCGCGATGGATAGAGACGCTGAAGCGGCCGAAGCGCATTCTGATCGTCGACGTACCGATTCAGCGCGACGACGGCAGTATTGCGCATTTCGAAGGATATCGCGTGCAGCACAATACCTCGCGCGGGCCGGCTAAGGGCGGCATTCGTTTTCATCAGAACGTGACGCTGTCAGAAGTCATGGCACTGTCAGCGTGGATGACGATCAAGAACGCGGCAGTTAATGTGCCATATGGAGGCGCCAAAGGCGGCATTCGTGTCGATCCCAAGACCTTGTCGACGGCCGAACTGGAGCGTATGACCCGCCGCTACACCAGCGAAATTAACGTCATCATCGGTCCTCACAAGGATATTCCCGCACCGGACGTCAACACCAACGAGCAGATCATGGCTTGGATGATGGATACCTATTCGGTGAATCTTGGCAGCACGGTCTCCGGCGTAGTGACCGGCAAGCCGGTTTCACTCGGCGGTAGTCTGGGCCGCCACGATGCGACCGGACGAGGTGTATTCGTGACGGCTTGCGAAGCAGCTGCAAGACAGGGACTGACGTTGGAAAACGCACGAGTCTGCGTGCAAGGATTTGGCAATGTCGGCGGCGTCGCGGCGCGCCTGTTTGCGCAGGCAGGCGCCAGAATTGTCGCGGTGCAGGATCATGCGGCGACGCTCGTCAAGGAAGACGGCCTCGATATTGCCGCCTTGCAGCAGCATGCGAAGATGCATGGCACGATCGCCGGATTCCCTCAAGCAGAGGCCTTGCCGGATCCGGTGGAATTCTGGTCCATCGACTGCGACATCCTGGTTCCGGCGGCGCTCGAACAGCAGATCACGGCGTCGAACGCCCCGCACATCAGGGCAAAGATTATTGTCGAAGGCGCGAATGGACCCACCACGCCGCAGGCGGACGATATTCTGCGCGATAAGGGCGTGCTCGTCGTGCCGGATGTGATTGCCAATGCGGGTGGAGTGACGGTCAGCTATTTCGAATGGGTGCAGGATTTTTCCAGTTTCTTCTGGACCGAAGAAGAGATCAATCAACGCCTGTCGCGCATCATGCGCGAAGCGTTTGCTGCGATCTGGGTATTAGCTGAAGAGAAAAAAGTGTCGCTGCGCACGGCGGCCTTTATCGTCGCCTGCACGCGCGTGCTGCAGGCGCGCGAAGTACGTGGTTTGTATCCATAACGGAGGCAGCGAACGGGTAAAATAGCGGGCAATTCAGAAAGAACTGTCATGACGCAACCCGCCTCCTCTCCAGCTTCCCGTATCACGATCACCCGCCCTGACGATTGGCATCTCCATTTGCGCGACGGTGCCACCATCGCTTCCGTCTTGCCACACACTGCGCGTCAGTTTGCTCGCGCGATCGTGATGCCCAACTTGAAACCACCGGTCACCACAACCGCCCAGGCAACCGCCTATCGCGAACGCATCCTTGCCGCGCTGCCGAGCAGCATGCAGTTTGAACCACTGATGACCTTGTATCTGACCGACAATACGCCGCCAGACGAAATTCGCCGTGCGAAGGAGAGCGGCGTCGTGCATGCAGTCAAACTGTATCCCGCCGGTGCAACGACCAATTCCGCTGCAGGCGTGACGAATCTGTCGAAGTGCTATAAAGCGCTGGAAGCGATGCAGCAGGTTGGCATGCCCTTGCTCGTACATGGCGAAGTGACCGATCCCGAAATCGATATCTTCGACAGGGAAGCAGTGTTTATCGATCGCGTGATGCAACCTTTGCGCCACGATATGCCCGAATTGAAGGTCGTGTTCGAACACATTACAACCAAGGATGCCGCACAGTACGTTGCCGAAGCCGATCGCCATGTCGGTGCCACCATTACTGCGCATCATCTGCTGTACAACCGCAATGAAATTTTCAAGGGCGGCATTCGTCCTCATTACTACTGCCTGCCGGTGCTGAAACGCGAGACGCATCGCCAAGCTCTGGTCGCCGCTGCGACTTCAGGTAGTCCGAAATTTTTCCTCGGCACCGATTCCGCCCCGCATCCCAAAGGCATGAAGGAGCACGCCTGCGGCTGCGCTGGTTGCTATACCGCGCTGCATGCAATGGAGCTGTACGCAGAGGCATTCGAGCAGGTGGGTGCCCTCGACAAATTGGAGCCGTTCGCCAGCTTCAATGGCCCTGACTTCTATCAATTGCCGCGCAATACGGGCACGATTACGTTGGTGCGCGAGGATTGGACAATTCCGGCCGAGTTGCCATTGGCAGAGACTACGGTCGTTCCTCTGAATGGCGGCGATACCATGCATTGGAAGTTCGCTTGATCGGACTATGTGCCTTCCCTGAGGATTGAACGAACTAATTGTTTCCCTATCCGCTGCGCAAGGAATGAGCACGATGGCCGCATCATTTTTCGAAAAGATCGACTGGTCACGACCATGGTTGGCGCACATACGTGAAGTGGGGCAGGCGATTGCACGTTCGTCAGATGATTGGCGCACGGAGCTCAATCAGCGTGCTCTGGACGCTGACCTTCGCAACCATCGCGGCTTGCCGATTCGCTTCATTCCGCAAGCGGAACTACCGGCCGGTGTCGCGT
>DATAHI010000205.1:0-3775 GCA_036263255.1 Oxalicibacterium sp.
GCGAGTTCTGCACCAGGGTGCCGCTGGAAGACACAAGCGGTCTGCTCGACATCGTCGGCACCGGCGGCGACGGCGCCAACACCTTCAACATCTCGACCGCGTCGATGTTCGTTGTTGCCGCGGCAGGCGCGCGCGTCGCCAAGCATGGCGGCCGCAGTGTATCGTCCTCGTCCGGTAGCGCCGACGTACTGGAATCGCTCGGCGCGAAAATCGATCTGAAGCCGGAATTGGTCGCCGAATCGATCGCGCAAACCGGCATCGGTTTCATGTTTGCGCCGAATCACCATGCAGCGATGAAGCATGCGGCACCGGTGCGCAAGGAGCTCGGCGTGCGCACGATTTTCAATATCCTCGGTCCGCTGACCAATCCCGCCGGCGCGCCAAACATCTTGATGGGCGTATTTCATCCCGATCTGGTCGGCATCCAGGTGCGCGTGCTGCAACGCCTCGGCGCGCAGCATGCGATGGTGGTGTGGGGCCGAGACAATATGGATGAAGTGTCGCTAGGCGCTGCGACCATGGTCGGCGAGCTGGTCGACGGCGAAATTCGCGAATATGAAATCCATCCTGAAGACTTCGGCCTGCAGATGATCGCCAGCCGCAATCTGAAGGTCGCCAATTCTGTCGAGTCGAAAGCAAAAATCTTCGAGGCGCTCGACAACGTCGAGGGCGCCGCACGCGACATCGTCGCGCTCAATGCGTCGACCGCGTTGTATGCGGCCAGCGTCGTACCGTCGATCGCAGAAGGCCTGGACCTCGCACGCAAAACGCTGGCATCCGGAGCCGCACGCGCCAAGCTTGAGCAGTTCGTGCACGTGACGCAGGAACTCGGCAAGGCGCAATAGCCCAACAAACATCATGTCCGACATCCTCAAGAAAATTCTCGACGTCAAGGCGGAAGAAGTCGCCGCTGCAAAAAAGGCTCGCAGCCTGGCCAGCCTGCGCGACGAGGTCGAAAACGACCGTGACGCACGCCACGCTCTGCGCGGTTTTGAAGCCAGCCTTCGCGGCAAGATCACCGCGGGCAAAGCCGGCATCATTGCGGAAATCAAGAAAGCATCGCCGTCAAAGGGCGTGTTGAGAGCAGATTTCAAACCGGCTGAAATTGCCGTCAGCTATGAACAGCATGGCGCTGCCTGCCTTTCGGTGCTCACCGATGTGCAATTCTTTCAAGGAGCGCCCGATTACCTGAAGCAGGCGCGCGCTTCTTGCAGCCTGCCGGTGCTACGCAAGGATTTCATCGTCGATCCGTATCAAGTGTACGAAGCGCGTTCTTGGGGTGCCGATTGTATTCTGCTGATCGTCGCTGCGCTCGATCACGGCCTGATGGCAGAACTGGAAGCGTGCGCGCACGAATTGGGCATGAACGTGCTGGTGGAGGTGCACAATGGCGCTGAGCTGGATGCGGCGTTGCGTCTGAAGACTGCGCTGCTCGGCATCAATAACCGCAACCTGCGTACCTTCGAAACGTCGCTGGAGAACACGATCGATTTATTGCCCCGCATTCCAGCCGACAAACTTGTCGTGACGGAGTCCGGCATTCTGGCGCCCGATGACGTGAAGAAAATGCGCGATGCGAATGTGCATGCTTTCCTGGTAGGCGAGGCTTTCATGCGCGCGCCGGATCCGGGCGCCGAACTGTCGAGACTGTTCGGCTGAGCAGTACGCTAAAAGACGTCCCCAAAAAAGCCCCGCAACTGCGGGGCTTTTTTGTTATTACTCTATTGCCCCAGCCAGGCCGCTCGCAAACGCGCGGGACCGACCGGTTTATCTTCGCTCTTCAAAGTGATTCCAGGGGCATCATCTGAGGCGAGTTGCAGGGACAGCGACAACAATTCGTCCCGGCGGAACACATGCAACACGATAGTGTCGCCTACGCGATAGCGCGCGAGCAGCGCATCGAGATTGGTGGCAGTGACGCGCAAGCCGTCGATTGCCACGAGTAAATCGCCGGCAGATACGCCGGCCCGATGCGCGGCGCCACCTTCGTAGACATTCGCCACCTTGCAATCGGCGTTGTCGCGCGTCGTGCGCACGCCGAGGCTGGGCTTGGCGCGTTTGCGCACATCGGCATAGGCAATACCGAACGGTGCCAGCAGTTTAGGCAGCGGCAGATCCTCCGTGCCACGCACCCAACGATCCAGCAGGCGCTTTAATTTGAGGCCGGTGACCCGGTCGAACAGCGCGTCGACTTCGGCATCGGCGACGCCACGACCGCCTTGCTCCGCGTCATAAAAGTCGCGACCATATTGCTGCCACAGCGCGCGCATCACGTCGTCCAGCGAACGTCGTCCCTTTGTTTCGGCACGTATCGTCAAGTCGAGCGCCAGAGCGACCAACGAGCCCTTGGCGTAGTAACTGACAATCGCGTTCGGCGCGTTCTCATCCTGCCGGTAATACTTGCTCCACGCATCAAAACTTGATTCCGCCACGCTTTGCTTGTGACGGCCGCTGCCGCGCAGTACGCCGTTCATGCCTTTTGCGACCAGTTTCAGGTAAGCGTCAGCGTCGATCACGCCGCTGCGCACCAACATCAGATCGTCGTAATAACTGGTGAATCCCTCGAACAGCCACAGCAACGAAGTATGGTTTTCGCGCGTCAGATCGTAAGGCGCAAATGCCTCAGGCTTGATGCGTTTGACGTTCCATGTATGAAAGTATTCGTGACTGCACAGGCCGAGGAAGGTTCGATAGCCATCGCTCATGTCCTTTTGCCCGATCACCGGCAAGTCGGCGCGCGAACAGATCAGCGCGGTCGATGCGCGATGTTCGAGCCCGCCGTAGCCATCGCCGACCACCATGGTCATGAACACATAACGGTCCATCGGCGCGCGCTTGCTGATCGGCTCGAACAAGGCAATTTGTGCCTCGCAGATCTTCTTCAGATCGTTGGCGATGCGTTGCAGATCGAGATTTGGAACACGGCCAGTGAACACAATGTCGTGCTGCACACCATGCGCCCTGAAACTGGCAAGCGCGAACGTTCCCATCTCGACCGGATGATCGATCAATTCGTCGTAGTTATCCGCAGCATAGCGGCCAAAGCCGTAACGGCGTCCCTTGGTCTGCCGCATCGCTGTCACAACACGCCACTGCGCATCATCGGCACCTTCAGGTGGCAGGATATCGACCACATGCGCGACATCTTCATATCCATGCACGCGCAAAAACACGCTGGTGCCGTTGAAAAAACCATGCGTCTGATCGAGATGCGCGGCACGCACCGACAGGTCCCACGCATAGACTTCGTAATACAGCGTCAGCACACCATCGCAGGGCGCAGCGCGCCATGTGTGCTTGTCCAGTTTTTCCAGCGCGATTTTCTCGTCGCCGTCAAAGGCTGCGATCTGCACGATGTTTCTGGCAAATTCGCGGATCATGTAGCTTCCCGGAATCCACGCCGGCAGCGAAAATTCCTGGCCGGCAGGATCGGGGCGATCGACCGTCAGCGTTACGCCGAAAAGATGGGCTGCTGGATCGCGTGGCACGATCGTGTAGTGAATGGCGTTTCTCATGATGAGCTGTCAGAAAGAGGTGTTGCTAGTGTAACGGCATCGCGCAGGACACGCAGAAACGAAAAGGCCACGCGTACCGTGGCACGCGTGGCCTTCGTCATGAATTGCTTACTTGATGCTCGACAGCTTTGCTTCCAGCGCTTTTGCATCGATCGCGCCGGGAATGCGTGAACCGTCGGCGAAGATGATCGTCGGTGTGCCCGTGACGCGCATGCGCTTGCCCAGTTCGAGCACCTGCTCGTGCGGAGCGGTGCAATTGG
>DATAHI010000206.1:0-6832 GCA_036263255.1 Oxalicibacterium sp.
GCGATCCACGATGCCATCGCGCCGGCTTCGTTGATGCCTTCCTGCAGAATCTGGCCGGCCTTGTCTTCGCGGTAATAGCTGACCTGGTCCTTGTCGACCGGCTCGTACAGCTGGCCTTGATGGTTATAGATACCGATCTGGCGGAACAGACCTTCCATACCGAAGGTACGCGATTCGTCGACGAGAATCGGCACCACGCGCTTGCCGAGGTTGGCGTCACGCAGCAGCACGGTGAGGAAGCGGACATAGGCTTGCGTAGTCGAGATCTCGCGGCCTTCCGCGGTCGGGTCGAGCACAGCCTTGAATGCGGACAGTTCCGGCACCGGCAGCTTTTCATCAGCCTGCGTGCGACGCTGCGGCAGATAACCGCCCAAGGCAGCACGACGCTCATGCAGGTATTTCATTTCCGGTGCATCGTCGGAAGGCTTGAAGAACGGCACTTCCGGCAGATGTTCGTCGGCGATCGGCAGCGAGAAGCGGTCGCGCATTTCGCGCACGGCTTCGTCGTCCAGTTTCTTGGTCTGGTGGGCGGTATTGCGCGCCTCGCCGGACTTGCCCATGCCGTAGCCCTTGACGGTCTTGATCAGCAGGACAGTTGGCTGGCCCTTGTGTTCCTGCGCAGCCTTGAAGCCGGCGTAAATCTTGTGCGGATCGTGGCCGCCGCGCAGCAGATGCCAGATGTCGTCGTCCGACATGCGCGAGACCATCTCCAGCAGCTTTGGATGCTTGCCGAAGAAGTGCTTGCGCACGTAGGCGCCATCCTTCGACTTGTAGTTCTGGTATTCGCCGTCCAGCGTTTCCATCATCACGCGCTGCAGGATGCCTTCCTTGTCCTTCGCGAGCAACGGATCCCAGTTCGAACCCCAGATGATCTTGATGACATTCCAGCCGGCGCCGCGGAATTCGCCTTCCAGTTCCTGGATGATCTTGCCGTTGCCGCGCACCGGGCCGTCCAGGCGCTGCAGGTTGCAGTTGACGACCATAACGAGGTTGTCCAGCTGCTCGCGACCAGCGACGCCAATTGCACCCATCGATTCGACTTCGTCCATCTCGCCGTCGCCGCAGAAGACCCAGACCTTGCGGTTGTCGGTCTTGGCGATCTCGCGCGCTTGCAGATACTTGAGGAAGCGCGCCTGATAGATCGCCATCAATGGACCCAGGCCCATCGACACGGTCGGGAACTGCCAGAATTCCGGCATCAGCTTCGGATGCGGATACGAAGACAAGCCGTTACCATCCACTTCGCGGCGGAAGTTGATCAGTTGTTCTTCGGAGAGACGGCCTTCGAGGAAAGCGCGGGCGTACACGCCCGGCGACGAGTGGCCTTGAATATAGAGCAGGTCGCCGCCGTGATCTTCGGTCGGTGCATGCCAGAAGTGATTGAAGCCGATGCCCAGCATGTTCGCCAGCGAGGCAAAGCTTGAGATGTGGCCGCCCAGATCGCCGTCGGCGCGGTTGGCCTTGACCACCATCGCCATCGCGTTCCAGCGCATCCATGAACGCAGGCGCTCTTCATATTCGAGGTTGCCCGGGCAAGGCTCGCTCATATCAGCGGGAATCGTATTGACGTAAGCGGTGGTCGGCGAAAAGGGAACCTGGGTACCACGACGGCGCGCCAGATCGGTCATGCGCTCAATCAGGTAATGTGCGCGGTCCGGGCCTTCCGTTTCGATGACGGCTTCGAGGGCGTCGAGCCACTCTTGCGTCTCCATCACATCGGGATCATTGGCGGCTTGCGCCAATACCTGGTCGAGCTGGGCTGACATAATGTCTCCTGGGAGTTCTTCGGCCCGGAAGGCGTTTACGGACCGCGTTTCAAAACGTGCACGGGCGATGTTGACACAGCTTCACCGTGCGGACGGTGCGGATTCTAGCAGCTTTCATCACATTTTCAAATTACGATATCATTTTTTATAATGTGAAATATCGTAGAGAAAACGGCAGTGATGCCGCATTGTCCACGACTCGAGTCGCTTGGACCAGCCTCATGCTCTTTCGTCACCTCCCTTTATAATCCGGCCTTCGCCCTTCTCTTCTTATTAGATTCCATGTCTGCACAGATCATCGATGGCAACCTGCTCGCCCAACAACTTCGCGCGGATGTCGCGCGCCGTGCCGCCGCACTGAGCGCCAAAGGCAAACAGCCGGGCCTGGCCGTCATTCTGGTCGGCGCCGATCCGGCTTCGCAAGTCTATGTCCGCAACAAGGTCAAGGCTTGCGAAGACAATGGCCTGTATTCCCTAATGGAAAAATACGATGCGCAAATGAGCGAGGCCGAATTGCTGGCCCGCATCGACGCACTGAACAAGGATCCAAAAATCCACGGCATCCTGGTTCAGATGCCTTTGCCCAAGCATATCGATCCGCAAAAAGTGATCGAAGAGATCTCTCCGCGCAAGGACGTAGACGGCTATTCGGTCCTGAGCGCCGGCGAAATGATGACCGGCCTGCCCGGCTTTCGCCCCTGCACGCCTTACGGTTGCATGAAACTGATTGAAAGCACCGGCGTCAATCTGAAAGGCAAGCATGCTGTCGTCATCGGCCGCAGCAACACGGTCGGCAAGCCGATGGCTTTGCTGCTATTGCAAGCGAACGCGACCGTCACCATATGCCACAGCGGTACGCCGGATTTGGCTTATCACACGCGGCAGGCCGATGTCGTGGTGGCCGCGGTCGGCCGCCGCAATACGCTGACCGCCGATATGATCAAGCCCGGCGCGATCGTGATCGACGTCGGCATCAACCGCAATGACGAAGGCAAGCTGTGCGGCGATGTCGATTTCGCCAACGCAAAAGAAGTGGCCGGTTATATCACCCCGGTCCCTGGCGGCGTCGGTCCGATGACGATCACGATGCTGTTGGTTAACACGCTGGAAGCAGCAGAAAGAGAACCTGGATGAACAACGCGCTGAACCCCCTGCTCGATTTTTCCGATCTTCCGCAATTTGAATCCATCAGGCCGGAGCATGTTGCGCCGGCTGTCGACAGCCTGCTCGAACAGGCGCGTGCAGTCGTCACGCAATTGGAAGCCGACCAGCAAGCGGCAACCTGGGACACTGTCGTCGCGCCGCTGGAAGAAGCGACCGAGAAACTTGGCCGCGCTTGGGGTGTGGTCAGCCACATGAATGCCGTCGTCGATACGCCGGAGCTGCGCGCGGCATACAACGACAACCAGCCTAAGGTCACCGAGTTCTGGACCGAGCTCTCGCAGAACCTGATCCTATTCGAGAAATACAAGGCGCTGCAAAACGGGCCCGAGTACGCGTCCTACACGCTGGCGCGCAGGAAAATCATCGACAACGCCGTGCGCGACTTCCGCCTCGGCGGCGCCGAACTGGCGGACGACAAGAAGGAACGCTTCGCCGAGATCCAGGAAAAGCAGGCCGCGATCACCACGAAGTTCTCCGAGAACATCCTCGACGCGACCAATGACTACAAGCTCTTCGTCGAAGACGAAGCCGAGTTGGCCGGTCTGCCGGACGATATCAAGCAAGCTGCGCGCGCCGCGGCCGAACAAGACGGCAAGCCCGGTTTCAAGTTTACGCTGCACTTCCCTTCCTACTTCCCGGTGCTGCAGTACGCGGATAACCGCAAACTGCGCGAGACCATCTACCGCGCCAATGCGACCAAGGCATCGGACCTCGGCGGCAAGCCCGAGTGGGACAACACGCAGAACATGGTCGAGATCCTGAAGCTGCGCGACGAAGAGGCCAAGCTGCTCGGCTACAAGAATTTCGCCGAAGTGTCGCTGGTGCCGAAGATGGCGCAAACCCCTGACCAGGTCATCGAGTTCCTGCAAGACCTCGCCCGGCGCGCACGCCCGTTTGCCGAAAAAGACCTGGCCGAGCTGCGCGCCTTCGCGAAGCAGGAGCTCGGCATCGAAGACCTGCAAGCCTGGGACGTCGCCTATGCATCGGAAAAGCTGCGCGAACAGCGCTATGCGTTCTCCGAGCAGGAAGTGAAGCAATACTTTCCTGAACCGAAGGTCATCGAGGGCTTGTTCCGCACTGTCGAAACCTTGTTCTCGGTCGCGATCAAACCGGACAACGCACCGGTCTGGCATCCCGATGTGAAGTTCTTCCGTATCGAAAAAAACGGTGCGCTGGTTGGCCAGTTCTATCTCGATCTCTATGCCCGCAACGGCAAGCGCGGCGGCGCGTGGATGGACGATGCGCGCGGCCGCCGCCGTATCGAAGCGGTGAATGGGCAAGCGGGCAAAGGCGGCGTGCAGACGCCCGTGGCCTACCTGACCTGCAACTTCACTGCGCCGATCACGGTCGACGGCAAGCAAAAGCCTTCGCTGTTCACGCACGATGAAGTCAACACGCTGTTCCATGAATTCGGCCACGGCCTGCACCACATGCTGACGCGCGTCGACGAAATCGGCGTATCCGGCATCAACGGCGTCGAATGGGATGCGGTCGAACTGCCTTCGCAATTCCTGGAAAACTTCTGCTGGGAATGGGACGTGCTGCAGCACATGACAGCGCACGTCGACACCGGCCGCGCGCTGCCGCGCGATCTGTTCGACAAGATGCTGGCGGCGAAGAATTTCCAGTCGGGCCTGCAGACGCTGCGCCAAGTGGAATTCGCGCTGTTCGATATGCATTTGCATTACGACTACGATCCGGCTGGCGGCAAGTCGGTGCAGGAAGTATTGAACGAAGTGCGCAAGCAGGTTGCAGTGCTGATTCCACCGCCGTTCAACCGCTTCCAGCATTCGTTCTCGCACATCTTCGCTGGCGGCTACGCGGCAGGCTACTACAGCTACAAATGGGCAGAGGTGCTGTCTGCCGACGCCTACAGCGCCTTCGAAGAAGCCGGCCGCAGCCAGGGGAATGTGCTCTCGCCGGAGACCGGCATGCGCTTCCTGGACGAGATCCTTGCGATGGGCGGCTCGCGTCCGGCGATCGAGTCCTTCAAGGCCTTCCGTGGCCGCGAACCGAGCATCGACGCACTGCTGCGGCACAGTGGCATGACCGAAGCGGCGCACTGACGTCCCTCCCCGACTCGCCCCCAAGCAAAGTATCGGCTACACTGCGGCAGGCACACGACGGTGTGTTCCTGCCGCTTTTTTTGCCCGACGAGGACGATATGAAAAACCGCTCATGGCTGTTGATTGCGCTGCTGGCGACAAGCGCCGCCCACGCGCAGCTGTATCGCTGGGTCGGCCCGGACGGCAAGGTCACGTACAGCGATACGCCGCCGCCGTCCACCGCACGCGGGGTCGAGACAAAGAATGTCCCTTCCGGCCCGTCGACCAGCGGCCTGCCTTACGAACTCGCACAGGCGGTCAAGGCCAACCCGGTCGTGCTGTACACCGGGACGAAATGTTCGCCGTGCGAAGAAGGCCGCACGATGCTGAAGACACGCGGCATTCCCTACACCGAAAAAACGGTCGCTTCGAATGACGATATCGCGAAGCTGAAGCAAATCTCCGGCGACCAGCAGTTGCCAGTCCTTACCGTGGGTGCACGCAAGCAGAAGGGCTTCGAATCGAATGCCTGGGACGCGATGCTGAACGAAGCCGGTTACCCGCAATCGAATCGTCTGCCGCCCAACTATGTGAACCCGCCACCGGAAGCGGCTGCACCCAAGGCAAAGGCCGCCTCTGCGCCGCAAGCACCGGCTGCTGCCGAGCGGCCGTCCAGCGATGCGCTGCCCGACACGCCGCCGCCGGCCGGCAATGCGCCGCCCGGCTTCCGCTTTTGAGCTTGGCATTCCGCAATTGAAACCGTTTTAATTGACATGACGCGCATTGATTTTCACAGCAACGTGCCCGACAAGCTTGCTTACGCATGCAGGCTCGCGCGCAAGGCGCGCGGCGCAAACTGCAGGATCGTCATTCTCGCAAAGGACGCGCAGCAGATGGCGACGCTCGATGAAATGCTGTGGACGTTTTCCGAACAGGATTTCCTGCCGCACGTAAAGCTGGAAGACCCGCTCGCCGCGCAGACGCCCATTCTGCTGACGACGAACGACAAGATGGAAGCGCCGCATCATGAAATCCTGATCAATCTGTCCGACGCACCGCCGGGGCACTTTGCACGCTTCGAACGCATGTTCGAAGTCATCTCCGCCGATGAGACGGACAAGTCCGGCGGCCGCGAACGCTATCGCTACTATCAGCAGCGCGGCTATCCGCTCACTCATTTCGTGGCCGAAGCATCATGAGCAAACCTCCTGCCGATCTCGGCATCCCCCTGTTGACCGAAGTCATCGCACCGCCCGAACCGGAGATCGAACAGTTATCCGTGCCGGTCGTCGAAAGTGTCTCGCCTGCTGCACCTCCTGTCGTCGCGGAGGCAGCGCCACAGGCTCCCACGGCAGAGCAGGCTGGCCCCATCGATGGTTGGCTCGACGAAGAATGGACGCGCGTCGAACAAAAAATTCGCGACCGCGTGCTGACCCAATTGCAAGAACGCGTCGACACGATGATCGACCAGCGCATTCGCGAAGGCGTGGCCGATGTGCTGCAGAACGGCTTGACGCGCCTGATCGACGATTTGCGCGCCAGCCTTGAGCAGACGCTGGATGAAGTCGTGACGGATGCCGTCGCACGCGAGATCGAACGCACGCGATTTACGAAAAATTAAATTTTTCGCGCTGTTTTTTCTTTTTTGCACGGCAGCACCGCTATTTCCGGTCGAATTGAAAAATATTCCGGTCAAATTGCATACCTAAACAATCGATAACTTCCTACAATCTCCGGGTTGGCGCAGTAAGCGCGTTTGGTTATCAAGCTCGGAGATCGAAGTATGAAAGTCATCGTTTTGGGTTCAGGCATCATCGGCACTGCGTCTGCCTGGTTCCTGCACAAGGCGGGACATGA
>DATAHI010000207.1:0-7853 GCA_036263255.1 Oxalicibacterium sp.
GATTCTCAAACGGTGTTCTGTGCGCTTCAGAACATAGGTAAGCATTGCCACTTGTTCAGCGGCAATTTGCTAGTGAACTTACTCCTCAAGTACGCTGCGCAGCATCCATGCTGTTTTCTCGTGCACGTCCAGGCGTTGCGTCAGCAGATCAGCGGTCGGTTGGTCGTTAGCCTTGTCGACAACTTCGAACAGGGCACGCGCAGTGCGTGCTGTCGCTTCCTGCGCGTTGACGAGATGGCGAACCATTTCCAGCGCCTTCGGCACGCCGGCGATTTCCTTGATCGACGTACGCTTGGCCAATTCGCTGTAAGTCCCTGGCGCCGGATAGCCAAGCGCGCGAATGCGCTCGGCGATCTGGTCCAGTGCATTCCATTGTTCGGTGTATTGCGTGAGGAACATTGCGTGCAGGCTGCTGAACATCGGGCCTTTCACGTTCCAGTGGAAATTGTGTGTCATCAGGTACAGGGTATAGCTGTCTGCCAGCAGGCGCGACAGACCTTCCGCGATGCGGGCGCGATCCTTTTCAGGGATGCCGATATCGATCTTGACGCTCGTGTTCGCAACTACATTGTTTTTCTTGCTCGCCATCTTGATTCTCCCATTGTGAATTGGCACTGTTTATCATACTGCCATTCTGACAATTGGACCGAAACGCGGCCTGCCTGCACCATAGGCGAAGTCAAGGAAACAGGGTGCCATGGTAAAATTGCGCATCAAAAACCGGCTTTCGCCATTGCCGAAACGGCATCCCTGCCCTCGCTGTCCGGTCCGAATTTCCCGATTCCTTTCACCATCGAACGGAGTGCCATGTCGATACAACGCTTGCTGATGACCTGTCTGCTCGCCATTGCGATGCTGCCGGCACATGCCTTTGAACGGCCGTTTCCGAAAAACGCGAAGCGCGGAACGATGGAAGTCGGTGCGTACCCAGCCGTCGCGATCAATGACAAGACGCGCCGCCTGTCCGCTGGCGCCCGTATCTGGAATACGAAGAACATGATTCAGCAACCCGCATCGCTGGTCGGCCAGGAAATGGTCGTCAACTATACGGAAGACAAGCAGGGCAATATCGACCGCGTCTGGATACTGACGGCAGAGGAAGCGAAGCAACCGCCGCCAAAACCCACCCCGGCGCCCGAGCTTCCGACAACGAATTGATCTAATGCAGAAAAAAGTTTTCATCAAAACCTTCGGCTGTCAGATGAACGAGTACGACTCGGACAAGATGGCCGATGTGCTCAATGCGTCAGACGGCTTGGTCAAGACCGACAAGCCTGAAGAAGCCGACGTGATCCTGTTGAACACCTGCTCGGTGCGCGAGAAGGCGCAGGAAAAGGTCTTCTCCGATCTCGGCCGCCTGCGCGAACTGAAGCGCAGCAATCCGGATCTCGTGATCGGCGTCGGCGGTTGCGTCGCCTCGCAAGAAGGCGAAGCGATCGTCAAGCGCGCTCCTTATGTCGATCTGGTGTTCGGCCCGCAGACGCTGCATCGCCTGCCGGACATGCTGAAGCAGCGCCGTTCGACCGGCCGCTCGCAAGTCGACATCAGCTTTCCGGAAATCGAAAAGTTCGATCATCTGCCACCCGCGCGCGTAGATGGTCCGAGCGCCTTCGTCTCGATCATGGAAGGCTGCAGCAAGTATTGCAGCTATTGCGTGGTGCCTTACACGCGCGGCGAGGAAGTCTCGCGCCGCTTCGACGATGTGCTGGCCGAAGTGGCCGGTCTCGAAGCGCAAGGGGTAAAGGAAATCACGCTGCTGGGACAGAACGTCAATGCCTATCGTGGCCAGATGCATGACGGCGAAATTGCCGACTTCGCGCTGCTGATCGAGTACATCGCGGAATTCAAGGGCATCGAACGCATCCGCTTTGTGACCAGCCATCCGAAGGAATTCACGCAACGGCTGATCGATACGTACGCAAAAGTACCCAAGCTGGTCGATCATTTGTACCTGCCGGCACAGCATGGCTCCGATCGCATTCTGGCGGCGATGAAGCGCGGCTACACTTCGCTCGAATACAAATCGGTCATCCGCCGTTTGCGCGCGGTTCGCCCGAACATCGCGATCTCGTCGGATTTCATCGTCGGCTTTCCTGGCGAAACCGACGCAGATTTCGAGGCAATGATGAAGCTGATCGACGACATCGGCTACGACAACAGCTTCAGTTTTTTTTTCAGCCCGCGCCCGGGTACGCCGGCGGCCAATCTGGCGGATGACACGCCGCAGGAAGTGAAACTGAAACGCCTGCAGCGACTCCAAGCAGTGATCGATGCGAACACGCGCCGTTACAGCGAACAGATGGTGGGCAGCGTACAGCGCGTGCTGGTTGAAAGCGCTTCGAAGAAGGAAAACGGCGATCTGCAAGGCCGTACCGAGAACAACCGCGTCGTCAATTTTCCCGCCGGTCCGCATGCCGAACGGCTGATTGGCCAAATGATCGATGTCAGCATCACGCAATCGCACGGCTATACCCTGCGCGGCGACATCGTGGTGAAGCAATAAGCAAGCTCTGAAAAAACACAATTGAAAAAGACCGCTGTCCAACCGACGTACTTCACTCCCGAGCCGCTCGACAACAAGCGTTTGGCCAATCTATGCGGGCCAATGGATGAAAACCTGCGCCAGATTTCCGCCGCACTGGATGTGACGATCTTTCGCCGCGGGGAGAAATTCGTCGTCAGCGGGAGCAATGCTGCGCGCGCGGGCGAGATGCTGGAGCAGTTTTACGCGCAGGCCACCCGCCCTATCCCGCTGGAAGAAGTCCAACTGGCACTGGTTGAGCGGCGCGCCGTCATGGCCGAGACCGACGCACCGACCGCTGCCAAGAACGGCAAGGAAGACAGCGCGGAGACCGTTACCGAATCACCTGTGCTGAAAACGCGCCGCCACGATCTGCGCGGCCGCACGCCACACCAGACGCAATACCTGCGTGCGATCCTCGACCACGACATCACCTTCGGCATCGGCCCGGCCGGCACCGGCAAAACATATCTCGCCGTCGCCTGCGCCGTCGACGCGCTGGAACGCGATGCGGTCAAGCGCATCATCCTGACGCGCCCTGCCGTCGAAGCGGGCGAACGGCTCGGGTTCCTCCCCGGCGATCTGGCACAGAAGGTGGATCCCTATCTGCGCCCGTTGTACGACGCGCTGTACGATCTGCTTGGCTTCGACCGCACGCAGAAGATGTTCGAGAAGCAGGCAATCGAAATCGCGCCGCTGGCGTACATGCGCGGCCGTACCTTGAACCACGCGTTCGTGATTCTGGACGAAGCGCAGAACACCACCCCGGAACAGATGAAAATGTTCCTGACCCGCATCGGCTTCGGTAGCAAGGCCGTCATAACTGGCGACATCACGCAGATCGATCTGCAACGCTCGCAGCAAAGCGGCTTGGTAGAAGCGATCGATGTGCTGGCGGATGTGCGCGGCCTCGCGTTCTCACGCTTCAGCAGCGCCGATGTGGTGCGTCATCCGCTAGTGGCACGCATTGTCGACGCCTATCAGCAAGCGACGCCCGCCGAACAACCAGCGGCCCGAGCCGCCGCAAGGAAGATGTCGCGTCATGCCGGGAAAAAATAAGCTCTCGCTTTCCGTGCAATACGCCGATCCCCGTCTGCAGGAAACCATCACACGGACACTGCTGCGCCGCTGGGTACAGGCGGCACTGTTTGCGCCGGCGCAGTTGACCTTGCGCTTTGTCGATGCCGATGAAGGCCGCACGCTGAATCGCGATTACCGCGGCAAAGATTACGCAACCAATGTATTGACCTTTGCCTACAACGAAGGCGAGGTCTTACCGGCGGATGACGAGCCGACGCAAGCTGACATCATCCTGTGCACCGATGTGTTGCAGCGCGAGGCGGCTGAACAGAACAAGTCGCTTGAAGCGCACACGGCACATCTGGTCGTGCATGGTGTGCTGCACGCGCAGGGTTACGACCACGAAACGGATGAAGAAGCCGAAGAAATGGAAGCGCTGGAAACCGAGATCCTGGCGTCGCTTGGCTTTGCCAATCCTTATGCCCAGCAGTAGCGCCACAGCCAGCCACACTTTCCATTTGCTGTATCCTAATATCTCTTGAAACCAGTTCCCCGCGACGGCTTCCAGCCTTATGCAAGACATTCCCAGTAGTGGCAAGACTGCCGACCCCAAACCCCACCACCGTTCGCTGTTCGAACGCCTGACGGCGCTGATTGCGCCCGAACCCGAAAGCCGCACCGAACTGCTTGAAGTGCTGCAGGAAGCGCACGAACGCAATCTGATCGATGCCGATGCGCTGTCGATGATCGAAGGCGTATTCCAGGTATCCGAACTGGCTGCGCGCGACATCATGGTGCCGCGCTCGCAGATGGATGTGATCGACATCACGACGCCGATCGAGGAATGGCTGCCGATGGTGCTGCAAACGGCGCACTCGCGCTTTCCCGCAGTGGAAGGCGAACGCGACAAGGTGATCGGCATCCTGCTCGCGAAAGACCTGCTGCGCTATTACGCCGAGGAATCGTTCGATGTGCGCGCCATGCTGCGCAAACCGCAATTCATTCCGGAATCGAAACGGCTCAACGTGCTGCTGCGCGACTTCCGCGACAAACATCATCACATGGCGATCGTGGTCGATGAGTACGGCGGCGTCGCCGGACTTGTCACGATCGAGGACGTGCTGGAGCAGATCGTCGGCGATATCGAAGACGAATACGATCTCGACGACGAACAGGACAATATCCTTGCGGTCAAGGCCGGAGCATACGGCCCGCGGTGGCGCGTAAAGGCGCTGACAGAACTTGGACAGTTCAACGAGGTGCTGGGCACTGCGTTGCACAATGCGAATATCGATACGATCGGCGGCTATCTCATCGACCATCTTGCGCGCGTGCCGCACAAGAGCGAAATCATCGAACGTGAAGGTCTGCGCTTCGAAATCCTGCGTGCCGATGCGCGCCAGATCCACGTGCTGTTAGTCGAAAAGCTGCCACCTGCCGAAACGGATGATGCAGGCGATCAGTAAAAACGGCACAAACGCTTGGTCCATCGCAGCCTCCGCGATGCCGGCTTTCATCGCCTGCCGTTTCGCGTGAAGCCCGCCATCTCCCGCTTCCTGCCTTCGCCACCGGCCGCGCTCACGGCGCTGTTTGCCGGCGCGCTCAACGTCTTTGCGTTTGCCCCCTTCCATTGGTGGCCGCTGCAGATCGCTACGCTGGCGTTGCTGTTTCACTTGATTGTTCGTGCCACATCATTGCGTTCAGCGGCTCTCATCGGCTGGCTGTTCGGATTCGGCTGGTCCGTCTGCGGCGTGCACTGGCTGTACATCAGCATGCACGACTACGGCGGCATGCCTGCGCCAATGGCAGCTCTCGCCGTCGTGCTGCTCGCACTGTATCTGGGCATCTTTCCCGCTGCTGCTGCGGCGATTGCGACATCGCTGCGACAACGCGGCACATCTCCCGCTGCGACGCTGCTGCTCGCATTACCGGCGTTATGGGCACTGTCCGAATGGCTGCGCGGCTGGCTGTTCACAGGATTTCCCTGGGTCAGCACCGGTTACGCGCACACAAGCAGCCCGCTTGCCGGCTTTGCCCCGCTGCTCGGTGTATATGGCGTCGGCTGGCTCGCTGCCTCGTGTGGTGCTTGCCTGGCGTTAGCCGCGCAAAGGAAGTGGATAGCAATTGTCGCCGTGATCGCCGTGATGGCAGCGGGAGTTGGTCTGCATCAGATCGCGTGGACTGTGCCGCACGGCGCACCGATCTCGGTACGTCTGTTGCAAGGCAACGTGCCACAGGAAATGAAGTTCGATCCGGATCACGCCAACCAGACGCTGACGCTGTACGAAGACATGATGCGCGCTGCGCCGGCAGACTTGATCGCCACGCCGGAAACCGCGCTGCCGCTGCTTGCCAATCAGCTGCCGGAAGATTATCTGCCTCGCCTTTCCGCCTTTGCGAGCGCAACCAACAGCCATCTCGCCATCGGCGTGCCGGTCAGCGACGGTCCTCGGCAATATGCGAACAGCGTGATCGGCATTGCGCCCGGCACCGCGCGCGAAGCAGCTGCACTCTATCGCTACGACAAGCATCACCTGGTTCCTTTTGGCGAATTCATCCCTTTCGGCTTTCGCTGGTTCGTTGACATGATGCGCATTCCGCTCGGCGATTTCACGCGCGGTGCGGCCTTGCAATCGCCATTCAACGTACGCGAGCAATGGGTACTGCCGAATATTTGCTACGAGGATCTGTTTGGCGAAGAGATTGCCGCGCAATTGCGCAACAGCGCCTCCGGCGGCAAGCCCGTGGCCACGATGCTGCTAAACATGTCGAACATTGCATGGTTTGGCGATTCGATCGCGCTGCCGCAGCATCTGCAGATTTCGCAAATGCGCGCGATCGAAACCGGTCGGCCAATGCTGCGCGCGACTAATACCGGCGCTACCGCCGTTGTTGACCCGAATGGCAACGTTCAAACGCAACTGCCGCCGTTTGAACGTGGCGTGCTGACGACATCGGTCCTCGGTTATACAGGTCTGACACCCTATGTCCGCATCGGCAACGCAGGCATCGTACTGCTCGCCTCCGCACTGCTGCTCGCCGCCCGCTTCCTGCGCCGCAAATCGTCGGGCCAGCAGTAAAACCGGTTAAAATCTGGGGTTTTCAAGACCTCCCGTTCGCCGTGAATCAAGGGCGGATGTCAAACACGATGCTCACATTTCAACAGATCATTCTGACGCTCCAGCAGTACTGGGACGCGCAGGGCTGCGCGCTGCTGCAGCCCTACGACATGGAAGTCGGCGCCGGCACCTCGCACACCGCGACCTTCCTGCGCGCGATCGGCCCCGAGCCTTGGCGCGCCGCCTACGTGCAACCGTCGCGCCGCCCGAAGGATGGCCGCTACGGCGAGAATCCGAACCGCCTACAGCACTACTACCAATATCAGGTCGTGCTCAAGCCGGCGCCGGCCAACATCCTGCAGCTGTATCTCGGTTCGCTGGAAGCGCTCGGTTTCGATCTGAAGCAAAACGATATTCGCTTCGTCGAAGACGATTGGGAAAATCCGACGCTTGGCGCGTGGGGACTGGGCTGGGAAGTGTGGCTGAACGGCATGGAGGTCACGCAGTTCACGTACTTCCAGCAAGTCGGCGGCATCAATTGCAAGCCGATCACCGGTGAGATCACCTACGGCCTTGAGCGTCTTGCGATGTATCTGCAGGGCGTGGACAACGTCTACGACTTGACCTGGACCGAAGGCAAGGATGGCAAAAAGCTGACGTACGGCGATGTCTACAAGCAGAACGAAGTCGAGCAATCGACCTACAACTTCGAGCACAGCGATGCGGACTTCCTGTTCACCGCGTTTGGCGCGTATGAAAAACAGGCGCTGCATCTGATGGAAAACCAGCTGGCGTTGCCTGCCTATGAACAAGTGCTGAAAGCCGCACATACCTTCAACCTGCTGGATGCGCGCGGCGCGATTTCAGTCACCGAGCGCGCTGCCTACATCGGCCGCATCCGCAATCTCGCGCGCAGCGTCGCCAAGAGTTATCTCGACAGCCGCGCACGCCTCGGCTTCCCGATGGCGACACCCGAACATGCCGCCGAAGTGTTGGCCCAGATCGAGAAGGAAGCGGCATGAGCATGGATACACGTAACCTCCTCGTCGAACTGTTCGTCGAGGAATTACCTCCGAAAGCGCTGAAAAAAATCGGCGAAGCCTTCGCACAAAACCTGTTTGCCTCGCTGCAGGCGCAAGGCTTGCTCGAACAAGACAGCACACTAACGCAGTTCGCGTCGCCACGCCGTCTTGGCGTGCACATCACGAACGTTGGCGATCAGGCAGACGACAAGCAGGTATCGCAGAAGTTGA
>DATAHI010000208.1:0-5184 GCA_036263255.1 Oxalicibacterium sp.
ATTGTGGGTCGCTGCAGTCTTGACCGTATGGTCGATGTTCTATTATCTGAAAAAGGCGTGGCCGCTGATCAAGGAAAGTGCGGGGCCGCGAGCCTGACATCGCAATAGAACAAAGACAAACGGCCGATCATGCGATCGGCCGTTTTATTTTGTCTTTCAAACTGGTGCCCGGAGCCGGACTCGAACCGGCACGCCTGTTAGAGCGAGGGATTTTAAGTCCCTTGTGTCTACCGATTTCACCATCCGGGCGCGTTGCGATTGTAAGGCATCGCCAAAAATAAAAGCGCACGAATGCGCTTTTGAAAAAATGGAGGCGGGGGTCGGAATTGAACCGGCGTCTACGGCTTTGCAGGCCGCTGCATAACCACTTTGCTACCCCGCCATGGGTTCGTATTGTACAGTGAACCTGTTTGCGAAACAGGCGTACCGACAACCGAATCAAACCTTCGCTTCGCGAATAAAAAGGGAAGCGTTTTGAGCTTCCCTTTTTGGAAAATCTGGAGCGGGAAACGAGGCTCGAACTCGCGACCTCAACCTTGGCAAGGTTGCGCTCTACCAACTGAGCTATTCCCGCATGGGTACTGCCGATACTACTTAAACAAAAAAGGAAGCTTTATGAAGCAGCTTCCTTTTTCAAGAAATCTGGAGCGGGAAACGAGGCTCGAACTCGCGACCTCAACCTTGGCAAGGTTGCGCTCTACCAACTGAGCTATTCCCGCGTCGACAAGCCCTGCATTATAGGGAAGAAGCAATTTCCCTGTCAAGCGATCATGGCAATGAAATCTTCATCGTCTTGCGTACTGCGTCGCGCCGAACAGAATCTCCTTGGCCTTGTCGTCGGTGATGGGCTTGCGTACGTCCGCCAGGACGGTGACGCCTTTCTTCACTGCTTCGCGTTCGGTGATTTCGTCGAACCATTTGTGCAAATGACGATAGTCGGATAGCTCGATACCCTGATTCTTCCACGAGCGTAGCCACGGGAAGGTCGCGATGTCGGCGATCGTATAGCTGTCGCCAGCGAGATAGCGGCTCTGCGACAGACGCTTGTCGATCACACCGTACAAGCGCTTTGCTTCGTTCGTATAACGATTGATGGCGTACTCGATCTTTTCGGGTGCATAGATGCGGAAGTGGTGCGCTTGTCCGAGCATTGGGCCGACGCCACCCATCTGGAACATCAGCCACTGCAGCGTCGTGAATTTTTCGCGGTCATTGGTGCCAAGGAATTTGTTCACCTTGCTGGCGAGGTACACCAGGATCGCGCCGGATTCGAATAGCGACATCGGCTTGCCATCCGGACCGGCGCTGTCGACGATGGCCGGAATCTTGTTATTCGGCGAGATCGCCAGAAATTCGGGCTTGAACTGGTCGCCGGCACCAATGTCGATGTGGTGGACACGATAGGGCAGCCCGCATTCTTCCAGCATGATGTGGACCTTGTGGCCGTTCGGCGTGGCGGTGGAATAGACGTCGATCATTTGTTCTCCGTAATCGTGAATGCGCGGACTGCGATCTGGCGATTATGCAGAAGTTTGGCGACGCCTGCTGCGTGGAGCTCAGCCGCCGCGCGACTTGCGATACTGGTGCAGTACTTCTTCCATCGTCGTGAGACGCGAATGTGCGTGCAATGGTGTCAGCGGCGCATAGTTCACCGTGTGCACCACCCAGTCGGTCGCGCTGTCGCCGACGTCCATTACGTTGATACAGCCCGGTGCCTGTTCCAGATTGCCGAGAAACAGGCGCTGGCCGGTGATCACATAGGAGAGCACGGCGCGGTTGACGCCACCGTGCAGTACCAGCAGCACGGTATCCCACGAGGTATCGGCACGCAGACGATCAATGACGGGATGAATACGGTCGATCAGCTCTCCCACGCTTTCGCCGTCGAGGAATTTCTTATGCTCTGGCGCCATGCAGGAGAACGCGCCGGTGAAGGCGTCCTCCAGGTCTTCGTCGAGAATGTCTTCCAGCACACCGCCGCGTACTTCCTGAAATTCCGGCCATTGCTCGAGTGCGATTTGCTGGCCGGTTTCTGCCAGCACGCGCTGAGCGGATTCGATCGTGCGCGGCAGGTTGGAGACAATCACGCGATCGAAGCGGATCTTCTGTTCGGCGAACAGCCGGCCTGCGGCCGTGGTTTGCAGGCGGCCGCGCTCGTTCAAGGGGACCTCGTCCGGCGGATAAGGGCGGCCTTCGTCATCGAAATAGCTGACGCTGCCATGGCGCATCAGGTAGACGCGGCGACGCTTGGGTGAATTCATGTGCGCTGACTCACTGGTAACGCGGCTTTCTCTTTTCCAGGAAGGCGCCGATGCCTTCCCGCGAATCGGGATGATTCAGGCTTTCGACAAAGTGAAATCGCTCCGAGTCGAACTGTTTAGGCAGGCTGTTTTCGCTGGCTTCGCGCAACAACAGCTTGATCCGGTCCACTGCATTGCAGGACAGTGCGGCCAATTCGTCCGCCCACTGCAGCGCTTCCTGCAGCGCAAAGCCGTCTGCGACCACCTTGTTCACCAAGCCCAACTCGTGCAAACGGGACGCAGGTACCGCTTTGCCCTGCAGCAGAATTTCACCGGCTAGTTGGCGCGGCAAGGCTTGCGTCAGCAGCCAGGAACCGCCGCCGTCAGGCGTCAGACCGACGTTCACGTATGCCATTGCGAATTTTGCCGACATACCGGCCACGATCAGATCGCACGCCAGTGCCAGCGAAAAGCCCGCACCGACCGCTGCGCCGTCCACTGCGGCGATCACCGGTTTGGGGCAGTCACGGATCGCCTCGATCCATGTGCGGAAGCTTTCCACCATCTCGCCCTGGACGGCCTTGCTGTTCGCCTGCTGCTCCAGCAGCTTGCGCAGATTGCCGCCGGCGCAGAAGAAATTGTCCGCGCCGGTCAGCACCACCGCACGAATCGTGTCGTCGCGCTCGGCGGTCGCCAGCGTTTCCACTGCGGCGGCAAACATGTCGGGATGCAGCGCGTTTCGGCTTCCCGGGTTGGAAATGGTCAGGATCAGGGTGGCCTCGTGGCGCGAGGCGAGGAGTTCTGCGGACATGGCGGCAATCGAAAGCGTTGAAGCCGCTGAATATACCGCAGCCCGTCGCACTTGCGTTGTTTGCACGTCATATGCCGCATCGGGGGCGAAGAATTCACAAAGTTTTGCGCTTTGGAAAGGTGCTTCCGTCTTAGAATACGGCGTTGATCTTACAGGGGGTACTCGATGGCTCGACCTGAAAAGGTTCGCCTGGGCGAAATTCTGGTGCAGCAAAAACTGCTCTCCGAAGAGCAATTGCAGTTTGCGCTGAACGAGCAAAAGCGCACTGGTCGCAAGCTCGGCCGCGTTTTCGTCGAAAACGGTCTGGTGACCGAAGAGCAGATTTCAACCGCTATCGCGCGGCAGCTCGATATCCCTTATATCAACATCAAATTTTTCAATGTGCAGCCGGACACGGTTCGGCTGTTGCCCGAAACGCAGGCACGCCGCTTCCGGGCACTGGTGCTGGAAGATCGCGGCAGGACGCTGCTGGTCGGCATGGCAGATCCGACCGACCTGTTCGCCTATGACGAAATTTCGCGTTCGCTGAAGCGTACGATCGAGCTGGCGGTCATCAACGAAACCGAGCTGCTGCACACGATCGATCGCATCTACCGCCGCACGGAGGAAATTACCGATTTTGCGCGCGAGCTAGAGCAGGACCTGGGTGAGACGTCCGTCGAGTTCGGCACGCTGGGCGCGACGCCGGGGCTGGAAGAGGCGCCGATCGTCAAGCTGCTGCAATCGGTGTTCGACGATGCGACGCAGGTCCGCGCCTCGGACATCCATATCGAACCGCAAGAGTCCCGTTTGCAGATTCGCTTCCGTATTGACGGCGTGTTGCATCTGCAGACCGAAGCTGATATCCGTATTGCGCCGGCACTGGCCTTGCGCCTGAAGCTGATGTCGGAACTCGACATCTCGGAGAAGCGCCTGCCGCAGGACGGGCGCTTTGTGATCAAGGTGCGCAACCAGAACATCGACGTGCGTATCTCGACGATGCCGACCCAGTATGGGGAATCCGTCGTGATGCGTCTGCTGAATCAGGGCGGCGGCATGTTGATGCTTGATTCGATCGGCATGCCGTCCGACATGGTGGCGCGCTTGCGCAAGATCATCCAGCGGCCGAATGGACTGGTGTTGGTAACCGGCCCAACCGGCAGCGGTAAAACCACGACGCTGTACGGTGCGCTGGCAGAACTGAATTCGCTGGAACGCAAGCTGATCACGGTGGAAGATCCGGTCGAATATCGTCTGCCCGGCATCAATCAAGTGCAGGTCAACGACAAGATCGAGCTGACCTTTGCACGCGTGCTGCGCTCGGCCCTGCGCCAGGATCCCGATGTGGTGCTGGTTGGCGAAATGCGCGATCAGGAGACCGCGCAGATCGGCATGCGCGCTGCGCTGACCGGCCACTTGGTCTTGTCGACCTTGCACACCAATGATGCAATCAGCACGCCGATTCGCTTGCTCGACATGGGTGTGCCGCATTACATGGTTGCGTCCTCGCTACAGGCAGTGCTGGCGCAGCGCCTGGTGCGTGTCATTTGCGAAAGCTGCGTGACCGATTATGAACCGTTGCCAGCCGAGCGCGAATGGCTGCAGCTCGAACTGGGACAGGCAGTCGCGCAGCATCGCTACAAGCACGGACGTGGCTGCTCGCATTGCAATGGTACCGGCTATCGCGGCCGTACCGGTGTGTACGAATTGCTGGAGATGACATCGGCTGTCGCGCATGCTGCCAACAGCGACGACCACACACACTTCATCAAGGTGGCACGCGAACAGCTGGCCGGCGAAACCTTGCGCCGTCACGCAGTCGAGCTTGTCATGGCGGGCAGAACGACGGTCGCCGAAGCTATGCGGATCAGCAACCAGTTCGACGACTGAACGAAACGCAGAACAAACGCCACGCAACAATGAGTACGCAAGCACGCATAGTGAATTTATTCTGATGTCCGTAACGCAACCGCTTTCCTCCGCGCCCAGTGCCTCGCGAGCAGGCACTACCTGGCTGTCGCGCGCCTTGCTGTTCGGTCTTGCCGGCATGTTCGTGCTGCCTTTCCTGTGGCCTCGGCACACCATGCCGATTCCTAGCTTTTACGCCGAGGCGATAGCAGCTTTCGTATTGCTGTTCGCAGCGCTGCTCGCTGT
>DATAHI010000209.1:0-10486 GCA_036263255.1 Oxalicibacterium sp.
GGCCAGCATCTGTGCGCCTACACCGGCTTCCCGGCCGACGTCGCTTCCGAAGCCTTATCGATGAGCGCAGTCAGCACGCAGACGCGCGTCGTGCAGGACACATGCGTCGATTCGCTTCTGCATTCGCATCCTCTCGTTACCGGTGCGTCGCCCATTCGCTTTTTTGCCGAATGCCCGATGGTTATCAGCGATGGGCAGCAGGTTGGCGTGTTCTGCCTGTTTGACCGGCGTCCGCGCGCATTGGATGCCACGCAACTGGCATTCCTGGAGGAACTGGCGCAACTTGCCGCAGTGGCGTTCGAGCGCGATGTCGCCATCGAACAATTGAGCGACGAGGAACTGGCCGCACGCGAAAGCGAGCAACGTCTAAGGCTCGCCGTCGAGGGAAGCGGCACCGGCATCTGGGACCGCGACATTCGCAATGGCGAAATCTACTACTCGCCGGGCTGGAAGGCGCTGCTCGGGTATGCCGAACACGAAATCGGCAACCGGATCGAAGAAAGTTATCGACGTGTGCATCCGGACGACCTTCCCTATGTGCAAGCGACCATGCAGGCACATTTCGATGGCAGAACGCCGAGCTACGAAGTCGAGCATCGCCTGCTCTGCAAGGACGGCACCTATAAATGGGTGTGCAGCCGTGGCAAAGTGGTCAGTCACGATGCGCAAGGCAGATCGCTGCGCATGATCGGTACGACGACCGATATCAGCGCCATGCGCGCGATGTCGGAGGAACTGCGTCAAACCGCGGAGCTGATTACCAACCTTACGAACGAAGTGCCTGGCCTGGTATTCCAGTATCGACGCCTGTCTGACGGTCAGGCATTCTTTTCTTACGTCAGCGCCGGCGTGCGCGACATCTACGAACTCGCGCCCGAACAACTGAGCGATGATGCCGGCATGCTGGATCGCATGCTGCATCCCGACGATCGCGCCGCCTATCATGCCTCCCTTGATGTTTCAGCGAGCTGCCTGATGCCGTGGCATCTGGAATACCGCGTGCTGTTGCCGCGGCAGGGCTTGCGCTGGCGGCAGGGTGCGGCCAGTCCGCAGCGTCTTGAAGATGGCAGTACCTTGTGGCACGGCTTCATCACGGACATCACGGCGCGCAAACGCATCGAAGCCGAACTGCAGGAATATGCGACAACTGATTTTCTGACGCAGCTGCCTAATCGACGTCATTTCATGACGCAGATCGAAGCGGAGCTGGCGCGTATCCAACGACATCAGGGAAAATCGGCTGCTGTACTGAGCTGCGACCTCGATCACTTCAAGAACGTAAATGATCGCTGGGGCCATGCGGTCGGTGATCGCGTTCTGAAGCACTTTGCCGCCATCCTGCAAAAGCAGCTACGCAAAACGGATTTTGCCGGCCGCATTGGTGGAGAAGAGTTCGCGATCGTGCTGCACGGTGCGGCGGCGGCAGAAGCGCTGGTGTTCGCACGGCGCTTGCAGCAAGGGCTTGCCGATACGCCGCTGCTCAATGGTGCAGAGCGCATTCCGATTACGACAAGCATCGGCATCGCGATCATGCAAGCAAGCGATACCTCGGCCGATATCTCCTTGTCGGCGAGCGACAGGGCGCTGTACCGCGCGAAAGAAGGCGGTCGCAACCGCATCGAATGCAGCTGAGGCGCTTCATTCTGCAGTACTCGTGAAGCGGCGCATTACTTCATCAAACCGTCATAAAGCATTCCTATAATCAGGACGCCTGCAGCGGCCCTCGATGGGGAACCGTTTTCTCTGCCCTGCTCTCGATATGGAATGACTATGTCCGATCTTCCTCAAGCCTCACGCCGCAACGCGCTCAAGATGCTGTCCGCGATACCACTGTTGCCTCTCGGCTCCGCTTCGTGTGCCGCGCTCCTGGGAGGCTGCGCAACGCAGACAGAAAGCACAGGAGCCGATTACGTCTCCACTTCGTTCACGTCCACACCCGCGCCGACCGATCTGTCGGCAAGAGCGACAACCACAGTCGCCGCAACGATGAACGTGCATCTGAAAAACGGCAGCATGCAAAGTTACGCGCTATCGTATCAGCCGTTCTTCCTCAGCGGACAGATGGTGCCTCGCCAAGGCGGCGGCACCATCCTCGCCGGTGGTTACTACGACATTCACAATCGCCCGATCATCGACACATCGGCCGGCAATCGACAGTTCTTCTCCGATTGTCCGGACGGCACATCCCTTCTGGAACTGCCGGATGCAAAGGTGGCGGTCCGCGGCAAGCCGGTGTTCGCTGTTGTGCAGTTCGAATACACGAGCAAGGACCAGTCGGGTGCCGATGCGTACGGCACTTTACCCTCGCCGATCGCGGTGCTGACGCTGGATCAGGATCCGACGACCGGCAAGCTGTCGCTGGTGCAGTATCACAATGTCGATACCTCGAAGGTGCACGGCCTCTGGATCACTTGCGGCGCCAGCCTGTCGCCGTGGAATACGCATCTGTCCAGCGAGGAATACGAGCCGGATGCACAGTTCATCGAAGACGTGAGCTGGTTTAAGACCTTCAGCAAGCGCACCTTCGGTGACGAAAATACCGCCAATCCGTATCACTACGGTCACCTGCCGGAAGTCACGGTGCATGCAGACGGCAGCGCATCGATCAAGAAGCACTATTGCCTCGGACGCATTTCGCACGAGCTGATCCAGGTCATGCCTGACCAGCGCACGGTCCTGATGGGCGACGACTACACCAATGGCGGTTTGTTCATGTTTATTGCCGATCGGCCGCGGGATCTTTCGTCTGGCACGCTGTACGTCGCGAAGCTCGGCGCCGGCTTCTCACTGGATCCCGCCGCGCCCGGCGCACCGTTACAATGGATCCGGTTGGGTCACGCCACCAGCGATGAGGTAGAGAAACTTGCCGATGCGCTGAAACCTTCCGACATCATGAGCGCATCGAAAACCGATCCCGGCGACGCCAGCTATACGAAGATCTACGTCGACGGCAAGGCCAACTGGATCAAACTAAAGCCAGGCATGGAAAAGGCAGCAGCCTTTCTCGAAACGCATCGCTATGCGAATCTGGTCGGTGCCAGCATGGCGTTCACCAAGATGGAAGGCACAACGGTGAACGTACGCGACAAGATCGCCTACTCTGCTTTGCAGAACATCCAGGCATCGATGGTGCAGGGTGACAAGGCCTGGCGTGCGTCGGCGAACATCACGGTACCGAAGGCATTGATCGCCGGCGGCATCCTGGCGCACGATCTCGGCGGCGGACAGCGCGACACCAGCGGCCAGCGCATCGAAAGCGAATGGGTGCCGGTTCGTACACGCGCGCTGCTGATGGGCGAAGACATTCCGACCGATGCCCTCGGCAACAAGGCGAATCCGGATCGCATCAGCAATCCGGACAACCTGAAGTTCTCGGAAAAAATGCGTACGCTCTTCATCGGCGAAGACAGCAGCACGCACGTGAACAATTTCCTGTGGGCCTACAACGTCGATACCAAACAGTTGTCGCGTCTGATGTCGCTGCCCGCCGGCGCGGAATCGACGGGCCTGCATGCGGTGGACGAAATCAACGGCTGGACCTACATCATGAGCAACTTCCAGCACGCCGGCGAAAAACTGAAAGCTGGACCGCTAAAGGACAAGATCGACGCGAATTACAACGACGGCTACTCGGCTGCGGTGGGTTATCTGACTGCGGATCGCGTTCAGCCGCGGCTCGGCTGATTGTTTTCGCCGATATGAAAAAAGCGCCCCGCAGGGCGCTTTTTCGTATGCCGATTATTTATTCGGCTGCGGGGTCAAGCGCAGATAGGGCCGTTCAGCCTTGTAGCCTTTCGGGAATTTCTGCTTGATCACTTCCTCGTCCTGGATCGTCAACGGAATGATGACGTCGTCGCCGTCACGCCAATTGCCCGGGGTCGCGACACTGTATTTATCGGTCAACTGCAGTGCATCGATCACGCGCAGCACTTCATCAAAATTGCGGCCAGTGCTCATCGGGTAGGTAATGATCAGCCGAACGACTTTCTTCGGATCGATCACGAACAGCGAACGCACGGTGGCGGTCGCCGACTGGTTCGGATGGATCATGTCGTACAGCGTTGAAACAGTCTTGTCCTGATCTGCGATGATGGGGAAACCGACCACCGTTTTCTGCGTGGCCTCGATGTCCTTGATCCAGTCGACATGCTTTTCGGCCGGATCCACCGACAGCGCGATCGCCTTCACGTTGCGCTTGTCGAATTCCGATTTCAGTTTGGCGGTCAGCCCCAGTTCCGTCGTGCATACCGGCGTGAAATCGGCGGGATGTGAAAACAGCACCACCCACGAATCGCCGGCCCAGTCGTGAAACTTGATTTTGCCGATCGAGGAATTCTGTTCAAAATCCGGGGCGGTATCTCCTAGACGTAGCGTCATCTTTTTCTCCTTGGCATTGGCTGTTGAATTTCCGACTATAGCGACGCTCAAGCGTTTTCCCAACGACAAATAACGCTTATGCAAATAACACGAAGCTATGATTATGCGCCAGTCGCCGTGTTCAGGCTCAATGCACTTTATCCAGCGACTGGAGGAAGGCGTCGGCGTTCTGGAAACCGACCACGCGATGTCCCTCCTGTCCCTTGCCGTCGAAGAAGATAATTCCAGGGGGGCCGAAGAGATTGAAGCGCTTTAGTAGCGCCTTGTCATCGGCATCGTTTTTCGTCACGTCAGCCTGCAGCAACGTGAAATCCGCTAACCGCGCGCGCACACGCGGATCGCTGAGGGTAAATTTCTCCATTTCAATGCAGGACACGCACCAATCCGCATAGAAATCCAGCATCACCGGTTTGCCACCGCTCTGCGCCAGCAGAGTATCCAGCTCTGCAACGCTTTTGACACGTCGGAACCCGAGTTCGCTGGCAGGCGAGGCCTGCGTCGAAGCCAAAGGCGTCAGTGGATTACGGTTTCCCATGGCAAGTCCGGCGAACTGCGATGCGCCAAGCACGAGCAGCGTTACGCCGAAGGCCTTCGGCAACCACCGGCCTTGCTCCGCCCATACCAGATATGCGCCGTACCCGATACCGAGGGCGCCCCAGCCCGCCATCTGCACAAGAGACGGGATGACGGGGCCGACCATCCACAAGGCCACAGCGAGCAGCAGCACACCGAACAGACGCTTGATGCCGTTCATCCATGCGCCCGCGCGTGGCAGCAATGTGCCGGCAGACAGACCGATCAACAACAAGGGCACGCTCATGCCAATCGCAAGCGCGAACAATGCGCTGCCGCCGATTATCACGTCGCGCGTCTGGCTGATATACAGCAGGGCGCCTGCCAGCGGTGCCGCCACACAGGGACCTACAATCAGCGCGGAAATTGCACCCATTGCAAATACGCCCAGCAGCTTGCCGCCCTTCTGCTTGCCCGATGCGCGCGACAACCATGTCTGCAGCGCAGCCGGCATCTGCAATTGATACACGTCGAACATGGAAAGCGCGAGAACAATCATCAACACGCCGAACGCGCCGAGCACCCATGGATTCTGCAGGGCCGCTGACAAGCCTTGACCGGCGAGCCCCGCAGCGACACCGAGCGCGGTATAGACGAGCGCCATACCCAGCGCATAGATCAGTGCCAGCATGAAGCTGCGCCGACGCGTCGCGCTTGCACCTTCACCGACGATGATGCCGGACAGGATGGGCATCATCGGCAGTACGCAGGGCGTGAAGGACAAGCCGACGCCGAGCAGAATGAAGAGCAACATGATGCGCAGCAGATTGCCGCTGCGCAGCGAGCGTTCAATGGCGCCCATATCGGACTCCGGCACGGAGGCTGCACCAGTCTCCTGCTTGGCAACGATTGCTGTGCCAGAGGTCGAAGCTCCTGCCGCCGGTTGCAGCACGATACGCGATGTCATGGGTGGATAGCACAGGCCTTTGTCGGCACATCCCTGACTGGTCGCCACCAGAGTAAATGTGCCGCTTGCCTGTACCGGTATGCGGATGCTTACTTCGCGATGGTAGGTTTCGACGTTCTTCTGGAAAGTCTCATCGAACTTGATCACGCCGGGCGGCAATTCCGGCTGGCCGAGCGTGGCCCCTTCGGCACGGAACGCGAAGCGCTCGCGGTACAGGTAGTAACCATTTGCGATGCGATAATGCACGACGACCGTTTGTGCATCTGCCATGTCGGCAGAGAAGCGGAACGCGACCTCGGGAGGGAGATAGTCTTCATCGGCATGCGCGGCGACAGCCGTGATGCCAAGTAGCAGCCCTACGCCGCATAACATGACGATGCGCCAAGCACGCCATATCGATGCAGCGAGCGCCATTGCCGTGCTCGTTTCCCCTCGGTATTTCACGCTATTTGGCAGCATCCTCAATCCTCGTCGTTTCGTGCGCGAGCCAATCCAGATAAGCAGGCAATCCTGCACAGATCGGCACTGCAATAATTTCCGGTACTTCATAGGGATGCATTGCTCGTATCGCCTGCTCCAGCTCCGCATAACGGATCCGCACGCTTTTGATCAGCACCGTGACCTCCGTTGCTTGCTCTATGGCACCTCGCCAGCGGTAGAGCGAATGCACACCCGGCATGATATTGATACAGGCAGCCAGCTGCCGCTGCAGCAATGCACGTGCAAGCGATTCAGCCGACGACCGATCAGGAAAATTCGTCCATATCAGCAGAGCGCTGGGATCGTCCATGGCAATGCGCCTCCGTTAAGCAATACGTTGCAAAAGGATGTTTCGTTACAGATTTTCCACCGAAGCGCGCAAAAAACAAAAGCCAGGCACAGGCCTGGCTTTGTGGATAGTGCAAACCGCATTGCGGTTTGACGCAGCTTGATGCGATTACTCGCCGCTGTTGTCTTCAACCGCTTCGGTGTTTTCCGGACGGTCGACCAGCTCGACGAAGGCCATCGGGGCATTGTCGCCAACGCGGAAGCCCATCTTCAGGATGCGCAGGTAACCGCCGTTGCGGTTCGCATAGCGCGGGCCGATTTCAGCGAACAGTTTGCCGACGATTTCACGATCGCGCAGGCGGTTGAATGCCAGGCGCTTGTTCGACAGATTGTCGGTCTTGCCCAGCGTGATGATCGGTTCGACGACGCGGCGCAGTTCTTTCGCTTTCGGCAGCGTGGTCTTGATCGCTTCGTGACGCAGCAGCGAAACAGTCATGTTACGCAGCATTGCGAGGCGGTGGGAAGAAGTACGGTTCAGCTTGCGAAGGCCGTGGCGGTGACGCATGGTATTTCCTTTCAGTTTGAGTTTGATTCCAGTTCTTCTATCGATGCACAGCGCATCGCGGACCGGTAGTTATTAAAAACAGGGTTGGGACAGCATTGCCATCCCAACCCGGTACTGCAATTACTTGTCCAGACCTGCTGGCGGCCAGTTCTCGAGCTTCATGCCGAGCGTCAAACCGCGCGATGCCAGCACTTCCTTGATTTCGTTCAGGGACTTGCGACCGAGGTTCGGCGTCTTCAGCAGTTCGTTTTCGGTGCGCTGGATCAGATCGCCGATGTAGTAAATATTTTCGGCTTTCAGGCAGTTTGCCGAACGAACCGTCAGTTCCAGATCGTCGACCGGACGCAGCAGGATAGGATCGACAGCCGGTGCACGCGATGGTGCTTCGGCAGCGGTTTCGGTACCTTCCAGTGCAGCGAACACGTTCAGCTGATCGACCAGCACGCGAGCCGACTGGCGGATCGCTTCCTCCGGCGTGATCACGCCGTTCGTTTCGATGTTGATGACCAGCTTGTCCAGGTCGGTACGTTGCTCTACGCGAGCGGACTCCACTGCGTACGATACACGGCGAACCGGCGAGAACGATGCGTCCAGGATAATGCGGCCGATCGTCTTGTTGGTATCTTCAGACAGGCGGCGCACGTTGCCCGGCACATAGCCGCGGCCTTTTTCGACCTTGATCTGCATGTCCAGCTTGCCGCCGGCCGTCAGGTGAGCGATCACGTGGTCCGGGTTGATCAGTTCGACGTCGTGCGGCAGTTCGATATCCGAAGCCAACACTGCACCTTCGCCTTCCTTCTTCAAGCTCAGGGTCACATCGTCGCGGTTGTGCAGCTTGAACACGACGCCCTTGAGGTTCAACAGCATGTCGACCACGTCTTCCTGCACGCCATCCAGCGACGAGTACTCGTGCACGACACCAGCAATCGTCACTTCAGTCGGCGCGTAGCCAACCATCGACGACAGCAGCACGCGACGCAACGCGTTGCCCAGCGTGTGGCCATAGCCGCGTTCGAACGGCTCCATCACGACTTTCGCGTGGCCGGGGCCGAGTGCTTCGACTTCAATGATGCGAGGCTTCAACAAACTGTTTTGCATGAATTGTCCTTTTCAATACCCTCGGCTCGTTACACCGATAAGGCTGAAGTTTACTAATTGCGGGACAGAGTTTGCGAGGCGCCGCCGTGCGCCGGGTTACTCTGTCCCCAACTAGATGGGAATACGGCGGCTAAAACTACTATAAATTCGCTACGATTAACGCGAATACAATTCGACGATCAGCGATTCGTTGACGTCGTTGGCGATCTCGCTGCGGTCCGGTGCGGACTTGAAGGTTCCTTCCATCTTCTTCGCGTCGACGGAAACCCACGACGGCATGCCGGATTGCTCGGCCAGCGACAGCGCTTCAACGATACGCGCCTGCTTCTTGGCCTTTTCACGCACAGCGATCACGTCACCCGGCTTCACTTGATACGAAGCAATGTTTACCACGTTGCCATTCACGGTGAACGCCTTGTGCGACACCAGCTGGCGGCTTTCCGCGCGGGTCGAACCGAAGCCCATGCGATAGACGACGTTGTCCAGACGCGCTTCCAGCAATTTCAACAGCGTTTCACCCGTGTTGCCTTTGCGGCGCTCTGCTTCGGCAAAGTAGCGGCGGAACTGGCGCTCCAGAATGCCGTACATACGCTTGACCTTCTGCTTTTCGCGCAGTTGGTTGCCGTAGTCAGAGGTGCGGGCACCCGAGGTGCGGCCGTGCTGACCTGGCTTGGAATCCAGCTTGCATTTGGAATCGAGCGAACGACGTGCGCTCTTCAGAAACAGATCGGTACCTTCGCGACGCGAAAGTTTTGCTTTGGGTCCGATATAACGTGCCACGGTATTTTCCTTTGTTAAATGACGCTCCGTATTGACCGAGCGCTAGTCTGATCTGCCTGCAATCAGACGGTGGGCTTAAGAACAAAACCCGCCAAGGGCATTGGCGGGCATTTACTGCAGATCGTCCGGCTGTTTCCAGCCATCCGATTAGATACGACGGCGTTTCGGCGGACGGCAACCGTTGTGCGGAACTGGCGTCACATCCTGGATCTGGGTGATCTTGATGCCGAGATTGTTCAGCGCACGAACCGAAGATTCGCGACCCGGGCCAGGGCCCTTGATGCGTACTTCCAAGTTCTTGATGCCGCACTCGATCGCGACCTTGCCGGCGGTTTCCGCTGCAACCTGCGCCGCGAACGGGGTCGATTTGCGCGAACCCTTGAAACCAGCGCCACCCGAGGTAGCCCACGACAGAGCATTGCCTTGGCGATCGGTGATCGTGATGATGGTATTGTTAAAAGACGCGTGGATGTGGGCGATGCCCTCAGCAACGTTCTTCTTAACTTTCTTACGCACACGTGCTGCTGCGGCGTTATTCGGTGCTTTTGCCATTATATATTTCCTTGAATCCGACGACTAGCGTTGCCTGTATGGATTACTTCTTCAGCGATTGCGCTGCCTTGCGCGGACCCTTGCGAGTACGGGCGTTGGTGCGGGTGCGCTGGCCACGGACAGGCAAGCCCTTGCGATGGCGCAGGCCGCGGTAGCAACCCAGATCCATCAAGCGCTTGATGTTCATCGAAAGTTCACGACGCAGATCACCTTCAACGATGAACTTGCCGATCTCGTCACGCAGCTTTTCCAGCTCGTTATCGTCGAGATCCTTGACCTTTTTCGTGGTCGGAACACCCGTCGTGTCGCAAATCAGTTGCGCACGAGGACGGCCGATACCATAGATCGCCGTCAGGCCGATTACGGTATGTTGATGGTTGGGGATATTCACCCCTGCGATACGTGCCATTCGTTATTCCTCAATCAATAACGTTAATTAACCTTGGCGCTGCTTGTGGCGCGGTTCCGTGCAGATGACACGGACAACGCCTTTGCGCTTGATGATCTTGCAGTTGCGGCAGATCCGCTTGACTGATGCGAGCACTTTCATGATGGCCCTCTTTCCTTCTTTGTAATCTGTTGAGGACAGAGTACCGCTACGCTTAACTCTTTCCCCAAACCTGTTGCTACTTAGTACGGAACACAATGCGTGCCCGGCTCAAATCGTAGGGTGTCAACTCCACCGTCACCTTATCGCCTGGCAGGATGCGGATATAGTTCATCCGCATCTTGCCGGAAATATGCCCGAGTACGACATGCCCGTTTTCCAACTTAACGCGAAACGTTGCGTTCGGCAGATTCTCGAGAATCTCGCCTTGCATCTGAATGACGTCGTCTTTGGCCATGCCCTGTGTCGTCAGTCCGTT
>DATAHI010000210.1:0-10414 GCA_036263255.1 Oxalicibacterium sp.
GCCTTGTATGCCGACATGGGCCATTTCGGCGCCAAGCCGATCCGGATGGCCTGGTTCCTGGTCGCCTTTCCCGCACTGGCCTTGAACTACCTGGGCCAGGGCGCCTTGCTGCTGACGCGCCCCGAAGCACTGGCCAATCCGTTTTACCAGCAGCTCGGTCCATGGGCTGTCTATCCGCTGGTGATTCTATCCACGGTGGCCACGATCATCGCTTCGCAAGCGACGATCTCGGGCACCTTCTCGATGACCAAGCAGGCGATCGCGCTCGGCGTGCTGCCGCGCATGAAGATCGAATTCACTTCTGCCACGCATATCGGCCAGATCTACATCCCGGTGGTGAACTGGCTGCAGATGTCGGTGGTGATCTTGGCCGTGGTCGGCTTCGGTTCCTCGTCCAACTTGGCGGCCGCCTACGGCATTGCAGTGACGGGCACGATGATGGTGACGACGGTGCTGACCTTCTTCGTCATCCGATACGGCTGGCGCTACAACTTGCCGCTGTGCGTACTGGCCACTGGCTTCTTCCTGACCATCGACGTTGGCCTGTTCTCGGCCAATATGCTGAAGCTGTTCCACGGCGGCTGGTTCCCGCTGCTGATGGGCACCATCCTGTTCACCGTGATGCTGACGTGGAAGCGCGGCCGAGAACTGGTGTTCGAGAATCTGGAAAAGCACGCGATTCCGCTCGAAGATTTTCTGGCTTCGCTGTTCCTGTCGCCGCCCGCGCGCGTGCCGGGCACAGCGATCTTCCTGCGCGGCGAATCCGACGGCGTGCCGCACGCGATGCTGCACAACCTGTCGCACAACAAGGTGTTGCACGAACGCGTGGTCTTCCTGACCGTGCGTATTCTCGAAGTGCCTTACGTGCCGGAGAACGAGCAGGTGCAGGTCCATCATCTGAGCGACAACTGCTACCAGATGGACGTCAGCTACGGCTTCAAGAACCTGCCGGACATCCCGCGCGTGCTCGAACTGGCGAAGGAAAAGGGATTGGAATTCGAGATGATGGAGACGTCCTTCTTTATTGCGCGCCAGACGGTGGTCGCCAATCCGCAGCACGGAATGGCGCTGTGGCGAGAGCATATCTTCGTCACGATGTCGCGCCATGCGCGCGGCGCGGCGGACTATTATCAGATTCCGTCGAACCGCGTGATCGAGCTCGGCACCAAGATCGAAATCTGACGCGACGAACAACAAAAAAGGACAACCGCGGTTGTCCTTTTTTGTTGCCGAAACGCGTTCAATGCGCTGTCAGTTCGGCGCCGGTTCGTCAAAGAAGAATTCGATCGAGTCGGTAGGCGTGCCGCCGCGGATCACGCCGCTTTCGCGTAGCTCGTCGTAGTAGCAGACGCGATTGCGACCGTTTTCCTTGGCGTGATACAGCGCCTGGTCGGCATGGCCGAGGATGACGACCGGCGTCTCCTGCGAGATGCTGGCAAAGCCGACACTGACGGTGACCTTGCCGACTTGCGGAAAGCTGTAGTTCTCGACGTTAGTGCGGAAGCGCTCGAAGATCATGCGTGCGTTGTCCAGCGTTGCCGAGCGCAGCAGGATGACGAATTCTTCCCCGCCGAAACGGAACACGCGGTCGTGCGAACGGAACGAGGCGCGCAGGATGTTGGCGACCAGGATCAGCACTTCGTCGCCGTACAGATGGCCGAAGCTGTCGTTGACACGCTTGAAGTGATCGATATCGACCACTGCCAACCATTGCGATTTCTCCGCGCTCGTGTGGCGCCGTTCGTCTTCCTGGTTCGGTACCGGGGAGTCGCCGGGGCGCACGGCAACCATGCGCGAGAATTTTTCGTCGAAGGTCTTGCGGTTCAGCAGTCCGGTCAGCGAATCGCGTTCGCTGTAATCCAGCAGGCTCTGGTAGTTGCGGTAGACGCTGAGGATGCCTTCGATCACATGCAGCATCTGCATCGTGAAGGGCGTGTTGTTGGAGATCGCAATGCAGGTCGAGACCTTGTCGTTCTGCCAGATCGGCATCCACATCGTGTGGCGGCCGTCTTCCTGCGTCTCTTCGAGCCGGCTGCTGCGCTGCGCGATGCAGTCGATCAGCGCCGGGTAATGAAGGATCGGCACTCCGGTATGCTCGGCCGATGGATGCTCCTCGTCGATCTTGTGTACCTTGCCGTCTTCGATCCACACGCGTGGACGCACGAACAGATCGCCGCGGAAATGGAATAGCTCCAGCACGCGCGCCTCGTCCACGCAGATCATGTTCAGCAGCGCGGTCATGACCGAGGTGTCGAGCAGCTCGTGGTCACGGTGGCCGGTAATGGCGACCAGATGATCCAGCAGGGCTTCCACCATGAGCGGCGACGCGGCTTTCATGGGATAGTCCCTTTCAGAGGATGGGCTGGCAGCTTGTGAGTCCGTCGTGGCATGCGAACGCAGTCAGAAAAAATTCATGAAGCGAGACGCGATTCTGCAGGAGGAATCGCCATGCACGCCTCAAACTCGGACGGCGGGCAAAACCATTGTAGCCCAAGGGAAATCCTGCTTCCTTGCCAATTTCCGATCGGAAACGATATTTTACGTTTGTGTTGCATTTCCCTTCGTATGCGGATCGCGCAGGCCGCATCAGGGGTGCAAAGGAATTAACAAACTGTGCCACTACTTGCCCTTACTGCTTCGGAGAATTCCATGTTCCTCATCTTGCTGCTAGTCACACTGCTGATTTCGGTCGGTATTTCGTTCGCGGTGATTGTCGCCTTCTCGCGCCCGATCAACGCGATCCTGTATCGCATCATTGCCGACGCGGTCAGTGCAGCATGGCTCAAATACATGAAGTTCGCGATCCTGGTGGTCGGCATATCTTCGGGCGTTCGCGTGCGCGAGTACGAGCAATATCTGGCGCCGGCGCGCTGGGATCGCGGCGCACATCCCGCCGAGTTGACGGCCGAACGCTGGCTGCTGGAGCTTTACCGTACCGCGATCGATACGCTGCAGGGTATTGCGTGGATGCTGCTGGTGTTTTTCATGTTCGCACTGCTGGCGCTGGTGATCGTGCGTTTTGCCGAGCGCCGGCTGGGGGAACAGCACGACCGCGATGCCGCTTGACCTTCCCATTGGGGGAAGCCGTACACTGTGTCTTCAACGGTTTGCGAAGGAGGCAGTATGTATCAGCTCGAAGTAGGTGAAATGAGTTGCGGCCATTGTGTGGCTAGTGTGACGAAAGCAGTGCAGGCGATCGATGCCGCGGCAAGGGTCGACGTCGATCTGGTACAGCGGCGCGTGAATGTCCAGTCGAGTGCGCCGCTGGAGCGCGTGTCGGCCGCCATCGAGGACGCCGGTTATCCGGTGATCAGCAAGGCAGCGGTATAAAGTCGAACAACAAGGAGCGGGTGATTCCGTGCTTGTTGTGCCCGCGTTCAGTTGCTGCGGTGATCATCGTTTCCTTCGCTTCTTTCCGCGAGGCTTTGCAGTATCGGGCAATCGGGTCGTTGATCACCGTGACAGCAGTGAGCCAGATGCGCCAGCGTAGCGCGCATTTCGCTCAACTCCCTGATGCGCTTTTCCAATTCGGCCACGTGTTCCAGCGCGATGGTTTTCACATCGGCGCTGGCACGTTTCGTATCGTTCCACAGCGACAGCAATTCGCGTATCTGCTCCAGCGAAAATCCCAGCGAACGCGCACGCCGGATAAAACGTAGCGTATGCACATCCTTGTCGGTGTAGACGCGGTAGCCTGCATCGCTGCGCGCGCTTTGCCGGATCAGCGCGATGCTTTCGTAATGGCGGATCATCTTGGCGGAGATGCCCGACGCCGCTGCTGCCTGTCCGATGTTCATGATGTTTTCCTTCGTCGCCTGTACGCTTACGCTTGCGCCTTCCAGTGCCGCAGCAGCAAGGCGTTGCTGATCACGGAAACCGAGCTGAAGGCCATCGCCGCACCCGCGAACATCGGGTTCAGCACGCCAAAGGCGGCGAGCGGGATGCCGATCACGTTGTAGACAAACGCCCAGAACAGATTCTGTCGGATCTTGTTGTAGCTGCGCCGTGAAATGCCGATCGCATCGGCGACCAGCGCCGGATTGCCGCGCATCAGCGTGATGCCGGCCGCATGCATTGCCACGTCGGTGCCGCTGCCCATCGCGATGCCGACATCCGCTGCCGCCAACGCCGGCGCATCGTTGATGCCATCACCCACCATGGCGACGACGCGGCCTTCGCGTTTCAATTGTTCGATGTGCGCGCTCTTGTCAGCCGGCAGCACTTCGGCGATCACCTGCCCGATACCGAGTTGCTGGCCGACCGCCTGCGCCGCGCCGCGATTGTCGCCGCTCAGCAGCACGGTGCGCAGTCCGGCTGCATGCAGGCGTGCAATGCCTTCCGGCGCACTTGGCTTGATACGGTCGCCGAACGCCAGCATGCCGAGCAGTCGAGGGTGTGGCGCAATCTCGGCCACCCAGGAAATCGTGTGGCCCTTGCTCTCCCAAACGGCAGCCTGCGGCAACAGCGCATCGAGCGCAATGCCGGATTCGTGCATCAGCCGCGTGCTGCCCAGCTGTAGAGTGAGGCCGTCTACCGTGGCCGACAAGCCGCGCCCCGGCAGCGCCTTCACTTCGCTGACAGGTAATGGCGCGATGCTTTCGCTTTGCGCGCGTTCGGTCACCGCGCGCGCCAGCGGATGCTCGCTGCCTTGCTGGATCGAAGCGGCCAGCCGCAGCAGCTGCGCTGCAGCGATCGTCTGCGGCAACAGTGCGGCGACGGCCGGCTTGCCTTCGGTCAGTGTGCCGGTCTTGTCGAACACCACGGTATCGACCCGATGTGCGACTTCCAATGCCTCTGCATCCTTGATCAAGATGCCGTACCGCGCAGCCACGCCGGTGCCCGCCATGATGGCCGTCGGCGTGGCAAGGCCGAGCGCGCAGGGGCAGGCGATGACCAGCACGCTGACGGCGTTGATGATGGCGCTTTCGATCGATGCGCCGGCCAGCAGCCAGCCGATCAAGGTCGCCAGTGCGATCAGCAGCACCACAGGCACGAAGACCGCGCTGACCTTGTCCACCAGTTTCTGGATCGGTGCCTTGCCAGCCTGAGCGTTTTCGACCAGACGAATGATGCGTGCCAGCGCCGTTTCGGTGCCGATCGCATCGGTGCGAATCAGCAGAAGGCCTTCGGCATTGATCGATGCGCCAGCGACTTGTACGCCGGCCTGCTTGGCGACCGGCATGCTTTCGCCGGTCAGCAGGGATTCGTCGACATGACTGCTGCCTTCGATCACGGTGCCGTCGACGGCGATGCGCTCGCCGGGCCGTACCACGACGATGTCGCCGACCCGCACGGCATCGATTGCGATGTCGGTGTCGATGCCGTCACGGCGAACGCGCGCCGTCTGCGGCTGCAAGGCCTGCAGTGCGCGAATGGCGGACGCGGTTTGCTTCTTGGCGCGCGCTTCCAGGAACTTGCCGAGCAAAACGAGTGTGATGACGACGGCCGAGGCTTCGAAGTACAAGGGTGCCATCGCGTCCGCACCGCGCGCCAGCAGCAGGTAGACGCTCAAGCCGTAGGCTGCGCTGGTTCCGGTGGCAACCAGCAGATCCATGTTCCCGGTGCGCGCTTTCAGCGCGCTCCAGCCGGCGCGATAAAAGCGCGCGCCAAATGCGAATTGCACCGGCGTTGCCAGCAGCCATTGCAGCCATGGAGACAGCATTAAATCCATGCCGACTGCTTGCAGCAGCATTGGTGCGATCAGCGGCAGCGACAACAGTGCTGACAGTGCGAAGGGCAGCCAGTCGGGCCGGTGTTTTACCGCAGCAGTGGATCGCTGCGCGGGCAACGTGGCGTGATAACCGGCTTTTTCGACTGCTGCGATCAGTGCCGCCGTCTGGGTGCCGGGCACGAGCGCCACCTTCGCCTGGTCGGTGGCGAGATTGACACTGACGTCCAGCACACCGTCGACCTTGCGCAGAGCGCGCTCCACGCGGCCGGCGCAGGACGCACACGTCATGCCGTCGATCGCGAGCGAAAGTTCACGTAGCGCCAGCTGATAGCCGGCTTTTTCGATCGCCTGCTGCAATGCCTTTGCATCGACGTCGGGACTTGCTTCGATCGCGACCGATTCGGTCGCCAGATTGACGTTCGCGCTGGTTACGCCCGCTACCTTGCCGATGGCTTTTTCAACGCGCGTCGCGCAGGAAGCGCAGGTCATGCCTTCGACGCCGAGCGTCAGGCGATGAACGGGAGCGGGTGGGGCGACAGTAGACATGGCAACGGAAACCGATAGGAGATGCTTGCAGTATCGACCTTACCATGATGGGAAGGTCAACCTGTTTTTCAAGCCTTCCTTCCGGTTTCGCGATGCGGAGCCTATCGCGCACTCAGCAGGTAGGCCGCGATGTCGCGCGCATCCCGTTCGCTCACGTGCATGTTCGGCATGGCGGTGGCCGGGTCCATTGCCTGCGGATCGCGGATCCAGGCAATCAGGTGTTCCGGCGTATTGGGAAACTCGCCGGCGATCGTCCTCCGGTTCGCCAGACCGGCCAGCGGCGGTCCGACGTGAACGTCGGAGCCCGTGATGCCGGGGATGACGTGACAGGCATGGCAGGCATATTGCGTCAATGCAATGCGGCCGCGCGCCGGATCGCCAACGGCATTCGGTCTGGTGTCGCTGCAGCCGCCGAGTACCGCGCCGAGGGAAAGAAAGATAAGCGGCAGCGCACGGCTCATGGCGCTTTTCCTTCTGTCTGCGCGGCATATTCGGCAGGCGACAGTTGCGGCAGGCGGCGCACAAAAGCAACGACTTGCCAGATCTCGGCGTCCGACAAGCGGTATTCCCATGCCGGCATGCCGCTCATCCTGATGCCGTGGCGCACGATCCAGTACAACTCGCGTTCGCGCCACTTGTCCGCATCGACCAGAGGTCCCGGTACTGGTTGCATCGACATGCCGATGCCGGCCGGGGCGACGCCAGGCGCACCGTGACACACGACGCAGTGCGTCGCATACAGGTGCGCGCCCTGGCGCACCATCCGCTCGTCCAGCGGCGGCGCGACGATATCGCGGGCGTGAAAGCGCACCGAACGGTGCATCCCCGTTTCGAGAAAGCTGTACACGAACTGCCAGTGCTGGACGGTCGCCGCAACGTTGTACACGCCAGCCATCATCAACGCGTAGGCCGCCAGTATGCTCGCAGCCGCGAAGGCGGCGAGGGTGATCGCGATAGTCCTGATGACGAGACGGGTGTGTGCGCGCATGCGAACGACGAGAGCTGGGGTCGATCCCGTTAGGCAGCCGCCATTGCCAAAGTTCATCAGTGCATCCCGATCGACTGCGCGATGCAAAGCGAAGCATGCGTCGGAACTAGTCCAGGCCTGCGCTCGTCGTAAAGTCGGGCACCGATCGGTGCGATCTCATGGAAGAACGATGCAAGCCAGGCCAGCCGTGCCGAATCGATCCTGCTATCGGAGCATTGCGCCGGTTGCGCTGATGCTGGTCGCCGCATGCAGTTTCCCGGCAGCGGCACGCGACGATATTGCGCGAGGACAACGACTGCTGGCGCAATACCAATGCGGCGCCTGCCACATCATCCCGGGCATCGAAGATGCGCGCGGCAAGGCGGGACCCCCGCTGAACGCCTTCGGACGGCGCAGCTATATCGCCGGCCATATCCCGAACACGACGGACAGGCTGGCGCAGTGGATCATGGCGCCGCGTAGCCTGGTGCCGAACACGACGATGCCGGACATGGGAGTAACCGAGCGCGATGCGCGTGCAATGGCCGCCTATCTGCGGACCCTGCAATGAAGATGACGCGATGCGCGAGCCGAAGTCACCGCATGCCGCGCGCGGCTGCGCTCGCGATGACCCCCTTGTTGAACGCCTGCCGAGACGAGCGCCCGATCCAATCGATGCTGCACACGGCAGGTGCGGACGCCGCGCTGATTGCGGACATGGCGTGGCTGTTGTTCGGCGGTGCGGCCTTGATCTTCGTCGGCGTGATGCTGCTGCTGGCGCTGAGCCTGCGCAAGCAGCAGGGCAAGGTAAACCCAATGGTCTGGCTGGCCGGCTTCGGCGTCGCTTTTCCGTTTGCCGTGCTGACCGCCTTGCTGGCATACGGCGTCTTGCGCAGCCGCGAATTGACGTCGCCGATATCGCAGGATGCGCTCGTCATTTCGGTCAACGCGCGCATGTGGTGGTGGGAAGTGCGCTATCGCGATCCGGCGAGCGGCCGCGACATTGCACTGGCAAACGAAATCCATCTACCGGTCGGCCGTCCGGTCTATCTCGCATTGACCAGCGAAGACGTGATTCACAGCTTCTGGGTGCCGGCGCTGACCGGCAAGCTGGATACCGTGCCGGGCCGCCCGAACCGCATACGCGTGCAGGCCGAACGCGCAGGCATCTATCGCGGACAGTGCGCCGAATACTGCGGCATCCAACATGCGCGCATGGCGCTGCACGTGATTGCCGAATCGCCGGAAGCATTCGACGCGTGGCTCGCAAATCAGGCGAAACCGGCGCGCGCGCCGGACAGCGCATTGCTTCAACAGGGCATGCAGGCATTTCTCGAATACCGCTGCAGCGCCTGCCACGCGGTACGTGGCGTGAAGGAAGAGGCAGTAGCCGGTCGTGCCTTAGGGCCGGACCTCACGCACGTCGGCAGCCGCCTGTTCCTTGCCGCCGGCACCTTGCGCAATGACGGCGAAGCACTGCGCACGTGGATACGCAGTGCACAGCATGTGAAGCCCGGCGTGCGCATGCCTTCCTTCGACGAGATCGGCGATGCGGACCTGCAGGCGCTATCTGCTTACCTGGAGCATTTGCAATGAGCTCTTCGCCCGACAGTTTGCCCAACGTCCTGCCGCGGCCGGAAGGCGAGCGCGAAAAGCTGGAAGCGGTGTGGCGCACGCCGCAGGGCTGGCGCTTCTTCAAGTCGGTGAACAACACCAATATCGGGTTGCTCTACATCGGCACGGCGCTGCTGTTCTTCGTGCTCGCCGGTATCCTCGGCCTGCTGATGCGCATGCAGCTTGTGGTGCCGGGCAACGATCTGCTCGGTGCATCGACCTACAACCAGGTCTTCACGATGCATGGCACGGTGATGATGTTCCTGTTTGCCATTCCGGTAGTCGAAGCGATTGCTGTGTTCCTGCTGCCCAACATGCTGGGTGCGCGCGACCTGCCGTTTCCGCGCCTGTCGGCTTACGCGTACTGGGCGTATGCGATTGGCGGCCTGGCGTTCTTCTGCACCCTGTTCGTCGGCCTTGCACCGGACGGCGGCTGGTTCATGTATCCACCGCTGTCAGGCAAGCAGTACTCGCCGGAGGTGAATGCCGATTTTTGGCTGCTCGGCATCGGCTTCATCGAAATCTCTGCGATTGCTGGTGCGATCGAGCTGATCGTCGGCATTCTGTTCACACGCGCACCCGGCATGACGCTCTCGCGCATGCCGATCTATGCATGGACCATGCTGGTGGTCGCCGTGATGATCGTGTTCGCTTTTCCCGCGGTGATTGCCGCCACCGCGCTGCTGGAACTGGAGCGGGCTTTCGACTGGCCGTTCTTCATCGCGGAACGCGGCGGCGACCCGGTACTGTGGCAGCACCTGTTCTGGTTCTTCGGCCACCCGGAGGTCTACATCATCTTTTTGCCGGCGGCCGGCATGGTGTCGACGATGATTCCAACGATCGCGCAGACTGCGCTGGTCGGCTATCGCGCGATCGTCGTCGCGCTGCTCGGAGTGGGTTTCTTCAGCTTCGGCTTGTGGGCGCACCACATGTTCAGCGTCGGTCTCGGCACGATGGAACTGAGCTTCGTCTCGGCGGCCAGCATGGCGGTTGCGATTCCGACCGCGATCCAGGTATTCGCCTGGATCGCCACGCTGTGGCGCGGCAGTCCACGCCTGACGACGCCGACGCTGTTCCTGCTCGGGTTCCTATTCATCTTCGTGCTGGGTGGACTGACCGGCGTGATGGTTGCCGTCGTTCCTTTCGACTGGCAGGTGCACGACAGCTATTTCATCGTCGCGCATTTTCACTACGTGCTGATCGGCGGCATGGTATTCCCGATGTTCGCGGCGCTGGCGTACTGGCTGCCGCTGGTCAATGGCAACGCGATGTCGGAGTGCTGGGGTCGCTGGAGTTTCGCGCTCAGTTTCATTGGCTTCAACCTCGCCTTCTTTCCGATGCACATTTCCGGCTTGCTCGGCATGCCGCGCCGCGTCTATACCTATGACGGCGCGCTGGGATGGAATGGGTTGAACATGTTGTCGACGATCGGTGCCTTTATCCTGGCGCTCGGCATAGCGTTGTTCTTCATCGACATGGTACGCACCTTGCGCAAGCCGAAGCAGCGCGCCGGCAATCCCTGGCACGCGTCGACGCTGGAATGGCTGCCCAATGAAGATTACGGCATGCGCAGCATTCCGCAGGTGACCTCTCGCGATCCGCTGTGGGAACAAACC
>DATAHI010000211.1:0-2997 GCA_036263255.1 Oxalicibacterium sp.
AAGACGGTGACGTGAATTACTCCGTGCGCGATTTTCCGGGGTACGGCAAATTGTCCGGCAAGTCCTTGGAAGATTTGCGCGCGGGCGAACGTGTCGACGTCAACACCGGCAAGCGCGATCCGCTCGATTTCGTGCTGTGGAAATCGGCCAAGGCGGCCGAACCCGACGAAGTCAAATGGAAGTCGAAGTGGGGCAGCGGCCGACCCGGTTGGCACATCGAATGCTCCGCGATGGCTTGCGAATTGCTCGGCCAGCAGTTCGACATTCATGGCGGCGGAGCCGACTTGCAGTTTCCGCATCATGAAAATGAAATTGCGCAATCTGAAGGCGCCAATCAAAAGCGCTTCGTCAATTACTGGATGCACAATGGATTCGTGCGTGTCGATAACGAAAAGATGTCGAAATCACTCGGCAATTTTTTCACGATCCGCGAAGTGCTGGAAAAGTTCGACGCCGAAGTCGTTCGCTTCTTCATCTTGCGCGCGCACTACCGCAGTCAATTGAATTATTCCGATGCGCATCTCGATGATGCGCGCAATGCACTGACGCGCATGTACACCGCGTTGAAGGATGTCCCGCCAGATGGCTTGTCGCTGGATATGCAAGAGGCGCATGCCGTGCGCTTTGCCGAAGCCTTGAATGACGACTTCAATACGCCACTTGCGGTGGCCGTGCTGTTCGAGTTGGCAAATGAAGTCAACAAGCAAAAATCGCCGGCAATGGCCCGCCAATTGGCCGGTTTGGCTGGTATAGTCGGCCTTTTGCAGCGTCCGCCACAGCAGTTTCTACGCGCGACGCCGGCAAGCAAGGATGATGACGGCCTGGAAGCGTTCGTGACGGAACAGATCGCTGCCAGGACAGAAGCCAAGAAGGCGAAAAATTTCGCCGAAGCCGATCGCATACGTGCCGAGCTTCTCGAAAAGGGCATCGTTCTCGAGGACAAACCTGGCGGTTTGACGGAATGGCGAAGGGCGTGACAGGTATGGCGAAGACGACTGCTGAAGCGCGATTGCTGCCTCCCTATTGGGAAGATGCAAAGGCCGAGCTGATGAAGCGAGACCGCATCATGCGCAAGCTGATTCCGCAATTCGGCGATCTGCATCTGGTCGGCCGCAACGAACCCTTTACCACGCTTGCGCGTTCCATCATCGGCCAGCAGATTTCGGTCAAGGCCGCGGACAGTGTGTGGCAGCGTTTTCTGGAAGTTTGTCCGAAGTGCACCCCGGCGCAAGTGATCAAGGCCGGCGACAAGCTGACCGCCTGCGGTTTGTCCAAACGCAAGGCCGAATACATCCTAGATCTGGCGGACCATTTCAAAGCCAAACGTGTGCATTGTGACAAGTGGGCAGAGATGGACGATGAGGCGGTGATCGCCGAGCTGGTGCAGATTCGCGGCATCGGTCGCTGGACAGCGGAGATGTTTTTGATATTTAATCTGCTCCGGCCAAATGTACTGCCGCTGGACGATGTGGGTTTGTTGGCCGGCATCAGCCGCAACTATTTCTCCGGCGAGCCGGTTTCCCGCAGCGATGCACGTGAAGTGGCGGCGAACTGGGAGCCGTGGCGCACGGTGGCAACCTGGTATCTGTGGCGCAGCCTGGAACCGGTACCGGTGAGCTATTGAATCTGATTTCTTATTTCTTCTGTTGAGCAGAAGGAGACACGATGAGTAAAACCACTTTCCTCGGCTTTGAACAGCCGATCGCAGAACTCGATTCCAAGATTGAGGAGTTGCGCTTTGTGCAGGACGATTCCGCAGTCGACATTTCGGAAGAAATCGAACGCCTGTCGAAAAAGAGCCAACAGCTGACCAAGGATATCTACGCCAAGCTGACGCCATGGCAGGTGTCGCAGATCGCGCGCCATCCGCAACGTCCGTACACGATGGATTACGTGAACGAGATTTTCACGGACTTCCACGAACTGCATGGCGATCGTACCTATGCGGACGATCTTTCCATCGTCGGCGGTCTTGCGCGCTTCAATGGCACGCCGTGCATGGTGATCGGCCATCAAAAAGGCCGCGACACCAAGGAGCGCAGCATGCGTAACTTTGGCATGCCGAAGCCGGAAGGCTATCGCAAGGCGATGCGCCTGATGAAGCTGGCGGAAAAATTCGGCCTGCCGATCTTCACCTTCGTCGATACGCCGGGCGCCTTCCCGGGCATCGATGCCGAAGAGCGCGGCCAGTCCGAAGCCATCGGCCACAATCTCTTTGTGATGGCAGAACTCAAGGTGCCGCTGATCGCGACCATCATCGGTGAGGGCGGTTCGGGCGGTGCGCTGGCGATTGCCGTCGGCGACGCTGTGCTGATGTTGCAATACTCGACTTACTCCGTCATTTCGCCGGAAGGCTGCGCATCGATTTTGTGGAAATCAGCCGAACGTGCGTCAGACGCCGCCGAAGCGCTTGGTCTCACTGCTCATCGCCTGAAAGCGATGGGACTGATCGACAAGATCATCAGTGAACCGCTGGGTGGTGCGCATCGCGATCCAAAGCAGATGGCAGCGTTGCTCAAGCGCGCGTTGGCCGATACGCTGCGCCAGCTGCAAGGCATGAAGACCAAGGATTTGCTGGCAGCGCGTCACGAGAAGATCATGGCTTACGGCAAATTCAAGGAAATCACGACACCGGAATGATGCGTGCAGCATAAATCTCATTCATCGATTGGCGATGAATTCGAACGCGCGTTAGGAGCAATCCGAACGCGCGTTTCTGTTTCATCGCAACGCCTTGCGATTGCGTACAGCGGCGGTCTGGATTCGGCTGTCCTGCTGCATCTGGCGCATGCCTATGCTCAGGCCAACGGCCTGAGCCTGTTCGCCTTTCATGTCCATCACGGTCTCAGCCCGAATGCCGATACGTGGCTTGCGCATTGTCAGGACCAGTGCACGCGGCTCGGTGTGTCCTTCGATGCGCGCCATGTCGCCATTGACGACGCGGCGAAGAATGGCATCGAGGAAGCGGCGCGCCTGCACCGCTATGCTGCGCTTGGC
>DATAHI010000212.1:0-19306 GCA_036263255.1 Oxalicibacterium sp.
CGCCGCGATCGATCGAGGTATTGGCGCCGATCTCGACGTCATCGCCGATGTGTACTGCACCGGTCTGGGGAATCTTGATCCAGGTACCGCGTTCGTTGGCGAAGCCGAAGCCGTCCGCGCCGATCACCGCGCCGGAGTGAATGATGCCGCGCTCGCCGATGCTGCAACCAGCCAGAAAGCTCACACGCGGATGAAACAACGTACCAGCACCGACCTGTGCATCGCGACCGACAAAACAGCCGGCCCCAATCACGCAATGCTCACCGACGCGCGCGCCTGCTTCGATCGTCACATGGGGTCCGATGCTGGCGGTAACCGCCACCTGCGCACTAGCGTCCACGACCGCACTTGAATGAATACCGGGAACTGCGGGTATCGCTTTTTGCGCGGCAAACCATTGCGCCGCATGCGCGAAATACGCATAGGGATTGTCGACGACGATGCGCGCCCCGGCCTGGATTTCAGTCAGCGCTTCATGGTCCGCAGACGACAAAATCAAGGCGGCCGCGCGGGTCTGCGCAGCCTGCTCTCTGAACCTTGGATTGGAAAGAAACGTGATGTGCGACGCGTCTGCATCGCTGAGCGGTGCGATGCCGATGATTTCGGCATCCGCATCGCCTATCAGTCGGCCCCCCAAGCGTTCGACCAATTCTCCCAGTCGAGTGCTCATGTTGCCTTTTCTGTGTGGTTATTGCGATTTATTGAGTGCCTTCAGCACTTTGTCCGTGATGTCGATGCGCGGGCTGATGTACACCGCCTCCTGCAGAATCAGATCGTACTTTTCTGCTTCGGCAATCTGCTTGATCACGCGGTTGGTGCGATCGATCACGTTCGCCATTTCCTCATTGCGACGCTGCGTCAGGTCTTCGCGGAACTCGCGCTGGTTGCGCTGGAATTCCTTGTCCATGTCGGCCAGATCACGCTGACGCTTGCTGCGCTCCGAATCGGACAGCACCGGCGCATCCTTATCGAGCTTGTCGGCGGCAGCCTTCAAACGCGCAGCTTGGTCCTGCAAATCTTTCTGCCGCTTGGAAAATTCCTGTTCGATTTTCGCTTGCGCCGCCTTGTACGGCGCCGCTTCGCGGAAGATACGTTCGGTGCTTACCACACCGATTTTCATTTCCTGCGCTTGCGCGGTGGAAACAACAAAGAAAGCCGCAAACAATAACGCTGCGGTTTTCACACCCATCGAGAATTTAGTAAAGGACTTCAAATCGTTCTCCGTGTTCTAGAGCGGTAATGATGACTCGCTATTATGCACCAAGGATCAAAAGCCGGTACCCAGCTGGAATTGGAAGGTTTGCGTACGATCACGGTCCGGTCCGGTGTCTTCCGCATTCAATGCCTTGCCGTAGCTCAGCTTCAAGGGGCCGATAGGTGAAACCCAGCTCAAGCCGATACCGGTCGAATATTTGAGGTTGCTGCCTATACTCTGATTTTCACCATAGACGTTACCTGCGTCAAAGAAGGTGAACCAGCGCAGCGTACGGTCGTTGCTTGCCGAGCCTGGGAATGGGAATTGCCACTCCACGTTGGCAACCAAACGAGAGGTACCACCAATCGCGTCGCCATTAGTATCCTTCGGTCCTAGCGAAGAACCCTCGTAGCCCCGCACAGAACCAATGCCGCCGGCATAGAAATTCTTGAAGATCGGGTAAGGCGTGCTGCCGAACGCCTTACCGTACCCAATCTCACCATTCAACGCAAGCGTAGTATCGCCCAAGGGCATGAAATACTGATGCTGATAGCTAGCACGATAATATTTCAAGTCCGCGAGCGCAGAAACTTCGAAGTTCGCGCGTTGATAACGTCCCTTGGTTGGCACAAGCGCGCTATCGCGGCTGTCGCGCTGCCATGCGGCAGTCAACGGTACGCCAGTAGTGCTTGTGGAGAATGTGCCTGTACTGCCGTCGCCCACTGCCGCATTGGGATCACTGTTAACAATGAAACTCGGATCCAGCGAATGAACATAATCGCGGTATCGCAACGGACTATTTTCCCTGTCGGAATCACCAGTAATATTCTGGTACACCTCGACTTCAGTACGTTCAACACCCGCACCAAAGAAAACAGTATCGACCTCAGTGAATGGCACGCCAAACTTAACATTGCCGCCCATGGTACGGAAACGATAGTCACCAGTATTGATGGTCGGCGGACGAGTGGTCCGCAAGAACACTTCATAGCTGCGGCTGATGCCATCGTCCGTGAAATATGGGTTGGTGCTCGATACGGCAATCGTACGGTTCAGCTTGCTGGTATTGAGATCAACACCGATCGTATTACCGCTGCCAAAGGCATTCGCTTGGTGGATAGAACCCGTCAAGGATACCGAATCGCTACTAGAGAACCCTGCGCCCAGCGAAATTAGGCCGGTGGGTTTTTCCGTCACCGTCATGTTGACGTCAACCTGATCCGTCTTGCCCGGTACATCGGGCGTCTCGATTTTCACATCCGTGAAATAGTCCAGGCGATCAACGCGGTCGCGCGACAGCTTGATCTTCTCACCGTCATACCAGGAATTCTCGAACTGACGGAATTCGCGGCGAATCACTTCGTCGCGCGTTTTCGTATTGCCGGCGATGTTGATGTTGCGTACGTACACGCGACGTCCCGGGTCGATCAGGATGTTGAATGCGACCTGCTTCTTTTCACGATCAATCTGCGGATTCGTGTTGACGTTGGCAAACGCATAGCCGAAATTGCCCAGGCGCTCGGAAATTGCCTTCACACTCGAATTCAGCTTTTCGCCGGAATACACATCACCCGCCTTCAGCTGCACCAACGACGACAATTCTGCTTCACGCCCAAGCATTTCGCCTTCCAGCTTCACGCCGGAAACGGTGTACTTGTCGCCCTCGCTGATATTGACGGTGATGTAGACATCTTTCTTGTCCGGCGAAATGGAAACCTGCGTCGATTCGATCTGCATTTCCAGATAGCCGCGATTCAGGTAGTAGGACTTCAGCGTTTCGATATCGCCTGCCAGCTTCTCTTTCGAATACTGGTCGTTCTTTGTATACCAAGTGAACCAGCCTGGCGTACGCAACGTAAGCTGCTTCAACAGCTCCTTTTCGCTGAATGCCTTGGCGCCGACGATATTAATGTTTTTGATGTGCGAAACGTCGCCTTCGTCGACCGCAAAGGTAATCGACACACGGTTGCGTTCCAGCGGCGTGACGGTCGTCGTGATCTGCACGTTGTAGTAGCCGCGGGAAAGGTACTGGCGTTTCAGTTCCTGCTCTGCACGATCCAGCAACGCCTTGTCGTAGATGCGCGATTCGCCGAGGCCGACTTCCTTCATCGCCTTCTTCAGCGTGTCCTTGTCAAATTCCTTGGTACCCGAAAACTCGACGTTTGCAATCGCCGGACGCTCCTCCAGAAACACGACCAGCACGTCGCCTTCCGATTCGATACGCACGTCCTTGAAAAAGCCGGTTGCATACAAGGCCTTGATTGCAGTCTGACCTTTCTCATCGGTGAAGGTGTCGCCCACGCGTACCGGCAAGTAGGTAAAGACAGTACCCGGCTCGGTACGCTGGATGCCTTCGATACGGATGTCCTTGACCTTGAACGGTTCAACGGCCAGCGCATGACCGGAACAGAAAGCGAAGGCGGCGATAGCAACAAGACGGCGGGGAAAAGTCGGCATTGAGAAATGCTCTGAGTATGATTTCATTGGCTATCGTAGATTTTCAGATTCGGGAACTGAAAAAAACCGGCTGGTTTCAAGACATCAGCCGGTTGATATCGTTAAAGACCGCTACCAGCATCAGCGTCATCAGAATCCCGACGCCGGCGCGCTGTGCGATTGCGCCGAAACGTTCGGAAACCGTTCGGCCCGTCAAAACTTCCACGGCATAATACAGCAAATGCCCCCCGTCTAGAACAGGAATGGGAAGTAGATTCATCACCCCAAGACTGATGCTGACAAACGCGATGAAGCTCAGATAGCTGATCCACCCGATGCGCGCGCTCTGCCCCGCGTAGTCGGCGATCGTGATCGGCCCGGTCACATTGCGCCACGACACTTCGCCGACGATCATTTTGCCGACCATCTTCAGCGTCAGCGCGCTGGTATCCCAGGTACGCCCGACCGCCTTGAGCAATCCGGCCACGGGACCATAACTGACGGTCGTCATCTCTGGCGCCAACGGTACTTCGACCTTGATGCGGCCGAAAATCTGACCGTCCTTGTGTACCGTTTCCGGGGTCACATCGAAACGCAAGGGACGGCCAGCGCGTAACACGTCGATATGCAGCAGCCGCTCCGGAGCGGCTCGCACCACTTCGACGAAGACGAGACCATCCGCGATCGGCTTGCCGTCCACCGCGACGACACGATCGCCCTGACGCAGGCCGGCACGCATTGCAGCGCCGTCCGGCGCGACCGTGCCAAGCACTGCTGGCGGGCGCGCCAGATCAATGCCGAGCTTGTCCAGAAAATCATCTTCCAGGTCGTCGATCGACACCCCATTCGACGGCACGTCCATGGTCCGCGTATTGCCGCTGCGGTCATCCGCATTCTGCACTTCCAGCCGTATCGGCTTTTTGTCGATGATCGACTGCATCGCCTGCCAGCGCAGATCTGTCCATATCTGGACCGGTTCGCCGTTCACCGCAACCACGCGTTCACCGCCGCGCAAACCGGCATCGTATGCAGCCGTATGCACCGGTGAGGCACGCAACACCGTCGCCGGCTCCGGGATGCCGTGCCAGTACAGCCCAGCAAAGACCGCAATCGCCAATAAGAAATTGGCGATCGGGCCAGCGGCCACGATCGCCATACGTTTCCATACCGACTGGCGCGTGAACTCGCGCTCCAGATCTTCAGGTGGCAATCCTTCCAAATCGCCTTCACGCGCATCCAGCATCTTCACGTAGCCGCCCAGCGGCAGTACCGATACCGCCCACTCGGTCTGATCTCGTCCGAAACGGCGCGACCATATCACCTTGCCCATGCCGACCGAAAAACGCAGCACCTTGACGTCACACCAGCGCGCGACCAGGTAATGGCCGAGCTCGTGCACGATGATCAGCACGCCGAGTACGACGGCAAAAGCGACAAGCGTGTGCAACAGGTTCATGGTTCGATAAAGGAAAGGGCCAGCTCGCGTGCGCGTCTGTCCTGTTCAAATACGGCGTCAATATCCGTGATCGCGCTGCCGGCCTGCGCATCCATCACGCGAGCGATCAACCGGTCTATCATGCGGAAGCCGATGCGCCCGTCCAGGAAGGCTTGCACTGCAATTTCATTGGCGGCATTCAATATGGCCGGCGCAGAGCCGCCCGCATTCAACGCATCATACGCCAGTTTCAGGCAGGGAAAGCGCACCAGGTCCGGCCGCTCGAACACTAGCTTTCCTATTGTCGCCAAGTCGATGCCGGCGACGCCGGACGCGATACGCTCAGGATAGGCAAGCGCATGCGCGATCGGCGTGCGCATGTCGGGATTACCCAGCTGCGCCAGCATCGAACCGTCGATGTACGACACCATCGAATGGATGACGCTCTGGGGATGAATGACCACCTCGATGCGCTCCGCCGGTAGATTGAACAGCCAGTGTGCCTCGATGACTTCCAGCCCCTTGTTCATCATCGTCGCCGAGTCGACCGAAATCTTGCGGCCCATGCTCCAGTTAGGATGTGCGACGGCTTCTGCGGGCGTGACGTGCTCCAGCGTCTCAACTGCGCGGTATAGAAACGGACCGCCGGAAGCCGTCAGCAGAATCTTTTCGATGCCGCAATGATCCGGCATACGAGCATGGCCTGAGGGCATGCACTGGAAGATCGCATTGTGCTCGCTGTCGATCGGCATCAGCATTGCGCCACTCTCCTCCAGCGCCTGCATCAGTAAAGGCCCCGACATGACCAGCGCTTCCTTGTTCGCCAGCAGTACTTTCTTTCCGGCACGTGCAGCCGCCAAGGTCGGCGCCAAGCCGGCAGCACCGACGATCGCTGCCATCACGGTGTCGCATTCGCTCGCGCTCGCCACGGCACACAGTGCCGCCTCACCGTACTCCACCTGCGTCTGCAGACCTTGCGCGCGTAACAGCGCTTCCAGTGCTCGTGCCGCTTCCGCGGTGCCGACGACCGCCACCTTCGGCGCATGGCGCAAACACTGTTGCGCCAGTTCTTCGACGCGCTGATGCGCGCTCAACGCATAAACTGTGTAACGGTCGGGATGGCGTGCCAGCACGTCAAGCGTGGATACGCCGATGGACCCGGTCGAGCCGAGGATGGTGATCTGCTGCATGAAGTGTTACATCCAGTAGGCGATGAGAACCGCGAGGGGCAGTGTAGGGATCAGTGCGTCGATGCGATCGAGCACGCCGCCGTGACCGGGGAGCAAATTGCTACTGTCCTTCATGCCGGCACGGCGTTTCAGCTGAGACTCGAACAGGTCGCCGACAACACTCGCAGCGACCATCACGACAAGGCCGGCAATCAAGCCGAGCCAGTTCCATTTCAGGTAGAGCTGAACGGCAAAGGTATCGCGCAACGCAGGAACGAAAACCGTCGCTGCACCGATGATGAGAACTGCGAAACAGCCACCGATCGCACCTTCCCAGGATTTTCCCGGCGAAATACTGGGCGCGAGCTTGCGCTTGCCGAACGCCTTGCCGCAAAAGTACGCGCCAATGTCTGCAATCCAGACGATTGCCATTACCGAAAACATGTAGAGTACCGAGCGCTGGTACAGCATCATCAGCGCGATGAATGCGCCAAGAATTGCGACGCCGTAGATCCCGGTCAGCAATCGGTTGCCGAAGCCTTGCAAAGGCGGCAGACCGATCTTCAGCGAAGGAACCAGACGTACCACCCAGAGCCCCGCGCACAAGCCGCAGAGCAATACGCTTTGACGGAAGCTGCCGCTGAAAATGACCCACACCAGCGCCGCACTCCATACCAGCGCGCCGGCTACCGCATAACGATTCTGAGAGAGGCGCAGCGCTTCCCAAGCAGCGCCGGCAAAAAAAAGAATGACAAGGGCAGCAAACACATACAGCGAACCGGAGAGGATCGCCAGCAGCAGCACCGCCAGCAGGACGACTGCCGTGATGATGCGTGTCTTCAGCATTTGACCGCCGCGCTCGCTGGTTCGATGCCTTGTTCGGCCACCTGCTGGCTGGTGCGACCGAAACGCCGTTCGCGCTTCTGGTACGAAGCGATGGCTAGCGCCAACGCATTGGCATCAAAGTCGGGCCAGTAGATATCGGTGAAATACAGCTCGGTGTACGCCAGCTGCCACAGCAGGAAATTCGAGATGCGCTGTTCGCCACCGGTGCGGATGAACAAATCCGGTTCGGGTGCATAGCCTAGCGCGAGGTATGGCGCCAATTGCTCTTCGCTGAAATCCGTCGCACCCGGATTGGCGGCGACCATCTTGTTGATCGCTTGCATGATGTCCCAGCGTCCGCCATAGTTAGCGCAGACCGTGACCGTCATGCGGTCGTTCGCCGCCGTCTTGCGCTCGGCGGCTGCAATCATCTTCTGCAGCTTATCGTCGAAGCGGCTGAGATCACCGACGATTTTCAGGCGAATGCCGTTCGCATGCATCTTCGATACTTCGCGCTCCAGCGCAGTGACAAACAGGCGCATCAGCACCGACACTTCCTCTTCGGGGCGGCGCCAGTTCTCGGAACTGAAGGCAAAGAACGTCACATACTCCACACCGGCACGCGCGCAGGCTTCGACGACTCCACGCACCGCCTCTACACCGCGCACATGACCTGCCACGCGGGGCATGAAGCGCTTGGTCGCCCAGCGGCCATTGCCATCCATGATGATGGCGATATGCCGCGGCACCGACGACACGTCGGGCACTGTTTGGGTTGAGCTTGCAGAGGCCATGGATATGTAATAAATGCGGTGAACGGTAATGATAACGGGCGTGGTAGCGACCGCTTATACCGTAAGCACTTCCTTTTCCTTTTCGGCGACCATCTTGTCGACTTCCGCAACGAACTTATCCGTCAGCTTCTGGATTTCGTCTTGCGCACGACGCTCTTCATCTTCCGAACAAGCCTTGTCCTTGACCAGTTTTTTCAGCGCCTCGTTCGCATCGCGACGGATATTGCGGATCGCGATTTTCGCGTTTTCCGCTTCGCTCTTGACCAGCTTGACCATTTCCTTGCGGCGCTCTTCAGTCAGCGGCGGCGTCGGCACGCGAATCAAGTCGCCTTGCGTCGATGGATTCAGGCCCAGATCGGCTTCGCGGATTGCCTTCTCGACCGTGGCGACCATTTTCTTTTCATAGGGCTGCACGCCAATCGTGCGCGCGTCGATCAAGGTGAGGTTGGCAACCATCGGCAAGGCGGTTGGACTGCCGTAATAGTCCACCATCACGTGATCAAGTATACCGGTGTGCGCGCGACCGGTACGAACCTTCGCCAGATCGGCTTTCAAGGTCTCGATGGACTTGTTCATTTTTTGATCGGCGTTCTTTTTTGCATCTGCGACGGTCATTATTGTTTTCCTCCTGCTGCGGGTGAAACCAGTTCCAAAAACTAACTGAATGAAATAGGAGCAGCGCTTCTCGCTGCCCTGAATCGGACTAAACGTGTACCAGCGTCCCTTCGTCCATACCGAGCACGACGTTCTTCAACGCGCCTGGCTTTACGATGGAAAAAACTTTGATCGGCAGCTTCTGATCGCGGCACAGCGCGAAAGCGGTGGCATCCATCACTTGCAGGTGCTTGGAAATCGCCTCGTCGAAACTGATCGTGGAATAACGGGTGGCTGACGGATCCTTGTTCGGATCGGCGCTATAGACGCCATCAACCTTGGTTGCCTTCAGCACGATCTGCGCGCCGATTTCCGAACCGCGCAAAGCTGCTGCAGTATCGGTGGTAAAGAAGGGATTGCCGGTACCGGCCGCGAACACCACGATCTTACCTTCTTCCAGGTATTGCAAGGCTTTCGGGCGCACATAGGGCTCAACTACCTGCTCGATGCCGATCGCCGACATCACGCGCGCCGTCATGCCGGCCTGACGCATCGCATCGGCCAGCGCCAGCGAATTCATCACTGTGGCGAGCATGCCCATGTAGTCGGCTGTCGCGCGATCCATTCCTTGCGCGCCGGGTGCAACACCGCGGAAGATGTTGCCGCCGCCAATCACGATGGCCAGTTCGACACCAAGCTTGGCAACTTCCGATACGTCGGCGACCATGCGATCGATGGTCGCCCGATTGATACCGTATGAATCATCCCCCATCAACGCCTCGCCCGAAAGTTTGAGAAGCACGCGTTTGTAAGCTGGGGTCGTCATAGGCTGGATTCCTTCGTCTTGTCTGTATTGTGCGGGATTCGGTGCTGCGCTGCCCTGTGTGTCGCACGGGGCAGATCAATCTTAACTTTTCAGGCATCAAAGAGAAAGAGATTCTCCCGATACTTAAAAAAACGGGCCTTGCGGCCCGTTTTTCGATTACGCCTGTTTTGCTGCTGCAACTTGCGCTGCCACTTCGGCAGCGAAGTCGTCCTGCTTCTTCTCGATGCCTTCGCCGACGATGAACATCTTGAACGATTTCACCGTCGTTTTGGCTTCTTTCAGCATCTGTTCGACAGTCTGCTTGTCGTTCTTCACGAACGGCTGGTTCAGCAGCGAGACTTCCTTCAGATATTTCTGCACCGAACCTTCCACCATCTTGGTGACGATGTCAGCTGGCTTGCCCGATTCAGCCGCCTTCTGTTCGGCAACCGAACGCTCCTTGGCGATCAAATCGGCCGGCACGTCGCTGGCAGCCAGCGACACCGGCTTCATTGCGGCGATATGCATGGCGACATCCTTGCCGACCTGGTCTTCGGCGCCGTCGAAATCGACGATGACGCCAATACGCGAGCCGTGCAGATAAGAGGCCAGCTTGCCGGTGGTTTCAAAACGCGCGAAACGGCGGATCGACATATTTTCACCGATGCGACCGATCAGTTCGGTGCGTGTTTCTTCTGCGGTCTTGTCGCCCAGCTTGACGTTAGACAGCGCCGCCACGTCTGCCGGATTGGCTTCGGCAGCTGCCTTGGCAAGGGCGTTGGCGAATGCCAGGAAATCGTCGTTCTTGGTCACGAAGTCGGTTTCGCAGTTGACTTCCACGATGGCGCCGACATTGCCCGTCACATAGGCGGCGATCACGCCTTCCGCCGTCACACGCGAAGCGGCCTTCGAAGCCTTGCTGCCCAACTTGACGCGCAGAATTTCCTCCGCACGCTCCATGTCGCCGTCGGCCTCCGTCAATGCCTTTTTGCATTCCATCATCGGGGCGTCGGTGCGCGCGCGCAACTCGCCGACCATTGCTGCTGTGATTGCTGCCATAACCATCTCCTGGTAAAGCGAACGCCCTTCGGACGTTCAAGTATTCGATATGTTCAAAAATTGCTCGAAAAAAAGGGGCGAACCGCTGTTGCCCCTTTTTTCCTGATGTTCAAGCCATCAGTCAGCCCGGGTAAATCAGGCTTGCTCTTCGACCTCGACGAAATCGTCGCCCTTGATCGATTCGACCAGATCGTTGGTCGCATTCGCGCGGCCTTCGAGGATCGCGTCAGCCACGCCGCGTGCGTACAGCGTGATGGCCTTGGACGAATCGTCGTTGCCAGGGATGACGTAGGTCACGCCTTCTGGCGAGTGGTTGGTATCGACCACGCCAATGACCGGGATGCCGAGCTTGGCGGCTTCGGTGATCGCGCCCTTGTGGTAGCCGACGTCGATCACGAAGATCGCGTCAGGAATGCCGCCCATATCCTTGATGCCGCCGATGGATTTTTCGAGCTTGGTCTTCTCACGCTCGTACATCAGCGCTTCTTTCTTGCTCATCTTGGCCAGCGAACCATCTTCGCTTGCTGCTTCCATGTCTTTCAAACGCTTGATCGAAGTCTTGATCGTCTTGAAGTTGGTCAGCATGCCGCCGAGCCAGCGTTGATCGACGAAAGGCATGCCGGCGCGCTGTGCTTCAGCCGCGATGATGTCGCGTGCCTGGCGCTTGGTGCCGACGAACAGGATGGTGCCGCGATTGGAAGACAGTTGGCGGATATACTTCATCGCCTCCTGGTACATGCCCAGGGTCTTTTCCAGATTGACGATATGGATCTTGTTGCGATGGCCGAAGATAAACGGGGCCATCTTTGGGTTCCAGAAGCGCGTTTGGTGGCCAAAGTGCACACCGGCTTCCAGCATTTCACGCATGGTAACGGACATTGAATTTCTCCAGGGTTAATGTCTGGAATCCGCTCAGTGACCTCACCGACAGTTCAACCGGCTTGGCACCCTTGTCGAACGGATTCGCGATTTACAAAAAGTTTGCCCAAACGTTAATTTGGACAAGCGAAAGATTTTACCCTAGTTTTGGCAGTTTCATCAAGCCCGGCCTTCATGTCCTGCGCCAGCACGCCCCCTCGTCTATAATGCTGCATCTCTTCATTTCTCCGCCGTTCAGGCTCTCAGATTTTCACATGGGCAACATTTCCATCAAAACTCCCGAAGACATCGCCGGTATGCGAGTCGCAGGCCGCCTTGCTTCCGAAGTCCTCGATTACATCACGCCCTTCGTCAAACCCGGAGTCACCACAGGCGAATTGGATCGCCTGTGTCACGATTACATGGTCAACGTGCAAGGCACGGTTCCAGCGCCGCTGAACTACTGCCCGCCGGGCTACACCCCTTATCCGAAGTCGATCTGCACGTCGGTCAACGACGTGATCTGCCACGGCATTCCGGGAGACAAGGTGTTGAAAAGCGGCGATTCAGTCAATCTTGACATCACCGTCATCAAGGATGGCTACCATGGCGACACGAGCCGCATGTTCCTGCTTGGCGAGCCGACCATCATGGCAAAGCGGCTGTCCGACATTACCTATGAATGCATGTGGCTGGGTATTTCGAAGATCAAGCCGGGCGCTCACCTGGGCGATATCGGCTACGTGATCCAGCAGCATGCGGAAAAAGCCGGTTACAGCGTGGTGCGCGAGTTTTGCGGCCACGGTATCGGCAAGGTCTTCCACGAAGAACCGCAAGTGCTGCACTATGGCCGTCCGGGCACCGGCGTCAAGCTCCAGGCCGGCATGATTTTTACCGTGGAGCCGATGATCAATGCCGGCCGCCGCGACATCCGCGAGATGAATGACGGCTGGACCATCAAGACCAAGGATCGCAGCTTGTCCGCGCAATGGGAGCATACGGTTCTCGTGACAGAAACCGGCTATGAAGTGCTGACGCTGTCGGCCGGCAGCCCGCAGCCTCCCGCTTTCATCACTGAAACCGCTGCTCAGCAAATCGTTAACGCCTGATCCGCTTTCCCGCTGCCACCTATGCCCTCACTTGCGATCGAACTGAAGGAGCGGCTGAAAGCCGAGCACCAGGCTGTCATCGAACAGTTCAAGCAGGACGGCAAGGTCGAGCAGTTGCTGACGCAGCTGAAGGACAATGTCGACGCGGCATTGAGCGACGCATGGCATACCTTCCGCTTGCCAGATAGTGCTGCATTGATTGCAGTCGGCGGCTATGGCCGCGGCGAGCTCTTCCCCTATTCCGACGTCGACGTACTGATTCTGCTGCAGCAGGCACCGGATGCGCCGCTGCAGGCGAAGCTCGAAGAACTGGTACAGCTCTTCTGGGACATCGGCCTGGAGATCGGGCACAGCATCCGCACCATCGACGAATGCATGACCGAGGCGGCCGCCGACATCACGGTACAAACCAGTCTGCTGGAGGCGCGCTTGGTGGCCGGCAGCGAGGCGCAATTCTCCTTGCTGCAGCAGCGCTATAACGCGGCGATGGATCCCCGCGCATTTTTCCAGGCGAAGACGCTGGAGCTGCATCAGCGCCACGCCAAGTATGAAGACACGCCTTACAGCCTGGAGCCGAATTGCAAGGAGAGTCCCGGCGGTTTACGCGATCTGCAAGTGATCCTGTGGGTGGCAAAGGCTGCCGGCCTCGGCAATTCCTGGGCCGAACTGGCAGAACATGGCTTGATCACTTCGACCGAAGCGCGCCAACTGAAACGCAAGGAACGCGCATTCAAGGATGTGCGCATCCGTCTGCACATCATTACCAAGCGGCGCGAAGATAGGCTGGTGTTCGACGTGCAGACCACCATTGCGGAATCGGTCGGATTCCGGAATTCCGCTACGCGGCGCGCGAGCGAATATTTGATGCAGCGCTACTACCGTTCGGCGAAGATGGTTACGCAACTCAACGCGATCCTGCTGCAAAATATCGAGGCGCAATTGTTCCCGCAGATGACCGCGCCGGTCGCCATCAATGCGCGCTTCAACGAAGTCAACGGCTTCATCGATATCGCGAACGACGATACCTTCGAAACCACTCCATCGGCGATGCTGGAAGTCTTCCTGCTGCTGTCGCTGCACCCCGAACTGAAAGGCATGACGGCGCGCACGCTGCGCGCGTTGTGGCACTCGCGCTTCCGCATCGACAACCACTTCCGCCGCGAGCCGCAGAACCGCGCGCTCTTTCTCGACATCCTGAAGGCGCCACAGGGCATCACGCATGCGCTGCGCCGCATGAATCAGACCAGCATTCTCGGCCGGTATCTGCCCAACTTCCGTCGTATCGTCGGTCAGATGCAGCACGACCTGTTCCACGTCTATACGGTCGACCAGCACATCCTGATGGTCGTGCGCAATATGCGCCGCTTCATGATGAGCGAGCATGCGCACGAATATCCGTTCTGCAGTCAGCTCGCCGCCAACTTCAACAAGCCCTGGCTGCTGTACATCGCCGCACTGTTCCACGACATCGCGAAAGGCCGCGGCGGCGATCATTCGCAACTTGGCATGGAGGATGCGCGCAACTTTTGCGTCGACCACGGCCTGACGGAAGACGAGACCGAACTGGTAGTGTTCCTCGTCGAACATCACCTGACAATGTCGCAAGTGGCACAAAAGCAGGATCTGTCCGATCCGGATGTGGTACGGCATTTTGCCGACAGCGTGAAGGACGAACGCCACCTCACTGCACTGTATCTTCTGACGGTGGCGGACATCCGCGGCACCAGTCCGAAAGTCTGGAATGCATGGAAAGGCAAGCTGCTGGAAGATCTCTACCGCATGACCTTGCGCGTGCTGGGCGGTGAAGCGCCGTCCACCGATCACGAACTGAAGAATCGCCAGGAAGATGCGCTGAAGACGCTGCGTCTCTACGGCCTGCCGGACAATGCGCATCAGACATTCTGGAAACAGCTCGATGTCGTCTACTTCTTGCGCCATGACGCCTCCGACATCGCATGGCAAACGCGCATGTTGTATGACAAGGTGGACAGCCCGACACCTGTCGTACGCAGCCGGCTGTCGCCGATCGGCGAAGGCCTGCAGGTGGTTGTGTACGTTAAGGACCAACCCGATCTGTTCGCGCGTATCTGCAGCTACTTCGATCGCAAGAATTTCAGCATTCTGGACGCGAAGATTCACACCACGCATCACGGTTACGCGCTCGACACCTTCCTGATTACCGAGCCGGCATTCGCCAGCAGCTATCGTGATCTGATCAGCCTGATCGAACATGACCTGGGTGAGATCCTGATATCGCAAGGCGAATTGCCGCCGCCGACCAAGGGCCGGCTGTCCCGCCTGTCGCGCAACTTCCCGGCAACGCCGACCGTCGACTTGCGTCCAGACGAACGCGGCCGCTACTATCTGCTGACGATTTCGGCCAACGACCGCAACGGCCTGCTGTACTCGATCGCCAACACGCTGGCGAAATATCGCATTAACCTGCATACCGCCAAGGTGATGACACTTGGCGAGCGCGTCGAAGACGTGTTCCTGATCGATGGACCAGTCCTTAACAATCCGCGCAGCCAGATCCAGCTCGAATCCGATTTGCTGGATACGCTGCGCATCTGATCGCATCAACGTTTTTTTCTCATGACCGAACCACTACGTCTTTCCAAACGCATGTCTGAACTCGGCCTGTGCTCGCGCCGCGAAGCCGACGAGTGGATCGCAAAGGGCTGGGTACGTGTCGACGGCAAGGTGGTGTCCGAACTCGGCACAAAAATCTTGCCGACGCAGCGCGTGACGGTCGAACGCCAGGCCGCCGCCGAGCAGTCCAAACGCGTGACCATCCTGATCAACAAGCCGATGGGCTATGTCAGCGGCCAGGCCGAAGATGGCTACAAGCCCGCGGTCGCCTTGGTCAATGCGGAAACGCGCTGGAAGGACGACAAGGCAACGACGCAATTCCATCCCACGCAGTTGCGCAGCCTGGTGCCGGCCGGCCGTCTCGACATCGACTCGGTCGGCCTGCTGGTGCTGACGCAGGACGGACGCATCGCCAAGCAACTGATCGGCGAAGATACCTCGATTGAAAAAGAATACCTGGTGCGCGTGCAGTATACGAAACCGGGCAAGCTGCCGGACGCCGATCTGAAGCGCCTGAACCATGGTCTCACGCTGGACGGAAAGAAACTGCTACCGGCGAAGGTGAGCTGGCAGAACGAGGATCAGCTGCGCTTCATCCTGCGCAAGGGCAAGAAACGCCAGATCCGCCGCATGTGCGACATGGTGGGATTGAAGGTAACCGGTTTGAAACGCGTGCGCATCGGCCGCGTGAAGCTGGGAGAACTGCCTGTTGGTCAGTGGCGCTACCTGCGCGAGGACGAGCAGTTCTAATCGCCGACGACACGATCAATCGTCGTCGTTCGGATCCATTTCCGGGAACAGGACTTCGGTAAAGCCGAATTTCGAAAAATCCTCGATGCGCATCGGATACAGAATGCCGTCCAGATGATCGCATTCATGCTGCACCACGCGTGCATGGAAGCCATCGGCATCGCGGCTGATCTTGTTGCCGTATTGATCGAATCCTTCGTAATGCAGTGCAACCAGACGCGGCACCACGCCGCGCATGCCGGGCACCGACAGACATCCTTCCCAACCCTCTTCGCGATCCGCCGTCAGCGGCCGCAGCACCGGATTGATCAGCACCGTCTCAGGCACCGCCGGCGCTTCCGGATAGCGCGGATTCTGCTTGAAGCCATAGATCACCAGGCGCAGGTTCACGCCGATCTGCGGTGCGGCAAGGCCGGCGCCGTTCGCCGCATGCATGGTATCGAACATGTCGGCGATCAACGCGTGCAGCTCCGGCGTGTCGAACTCCTTCACCGGTTCGGCCATGCGCAGCAGGCGCGGATCGCCCATTTTCAGGATGTCTCTTACAGTCATTTGACGGTCTTCAAAAATTCGGCGAAGCCCGCGCCGGTCTCCGCATGCTTGAGCCCCATCGCGACGGTCGCCTTCAGGTAACCCAGTTTGGAACCGCAATCATAGCGCTGTCCGTCATAGCGGTAGGCGAGCACCTTCTGGTCGCGCATCAGCGCGGCAATGCCGTCGGTCAACTGGATCTCGCCGCCGGCACCCTTGCCTATCTTTTCCAGGTAATCGAAGATACGTCCGCTCAGCACGTAGCGGCCGACCACCGCGAGCGTCGACGGTGCGACTTCCGGCTGCGGCTTCTCGACGATCGCGTTGACTTCTTCTAGCTTGTCCTTGTACGCCTTGGCACTGACGATGCCGTATTGCCGGGTTTCGGCGCGCGGCACATCGTGCACTGCCAGGATACTGTGGCCTTCGCGGTCGAAGGCTTCCGTCATCTGTGCAAGCACCGGCTTGGTGCCCGTCGGCACATCCATGAAATCGTCGGCCAGCAATACCGCGAAGGGTTCGTTGCCGACGATCGCACGCGCGCACAAGACAGCATGCCCAAGACCAAGCGGCGCTGGCTGACGCGTGTAGATACAATTGACGTTCTTCGGAATCACGTTGCGAACAAGGTCGAGCAAGGCCTGCTTGTTGGCCGCTTCCAGCTCGGTTTCCAGTTCGTAGGCCTTGTCGAAATGGTCTTCGATCGCACGCTTGTTGCGGCCGGTGACAAATACCATCTCGGTGATGCCAGCCGCCACCGCTTCTTCCACAGCGTACTGAATCAGCGGCTTGTCGACGATGGGCAGCATTTCCTTCGGTTGCGCCTTCGTCGCCGGCAGGAATCGGCTTCCCATTCCCGCTACGGGAAATACTGCTTTTCTAATTTTGTTCATTCTTTTCCAGTAACTGCAGCAGAGCTGCTTCATCAAGAATCGCGATACCGAGCTCCTCGGCCTTCGCGAGTTTGCTGCCGGCCTCCGCACCGGCAACGACATACGAGGTCTTCTTTGAGACGGAGCCGGCGACTTTGCCGCCAGCTGCTTCGATCATTTCCGCTGCCTGGTCACGTGTCAGGTTGGGCAAGGTGCCGGTCAATACAAATGTCTTGCCGGCAAACGGCCGCGGCGCATTTTCTACCTGATGCTCCGGCCACGTGATGCCGACCGCACGCAGTTGCGCGATCAGCTCCAGATTCATCGGATCGGACAGGAACGTCTTGATCGAATGCGCGACTACCGGACCGATGTCCGCCACTTCCAGTAATTGCTCTTCCGATGCTTCCAGCAGCGCATCGAGATTGCCGAAATGCCGCGCCAGCTCCTTCGCGGTCGCCTCGCCAACATGACGGATGCCCAGCGCATAGATGAAACGCGCAAGCGTCGTCGATTTGGATTTCTCCAGCGACTGCAGCAGATTGTTGGCCGACTTTTCCGCGAGGCGGTCCAGTTCCGCCAACGCGCGGAAACCGAGCTTGTACAGATCTGCAGCGGTATGAACAATGTGTTTATCGACCAGTTGATCGACAAGCTGGTCGCCGAAGCCTTCGACATCCATCGCGCGGCGCGACACGAAATGCAGCAAGCCGCCCTTGCGCTGTGCCGGGCACTTGATCCAGCCACCGGTGCAGCGCGCCACGGCTTCATCCTCCATGCGCGCGACTGGCGAACCACAGACCGGACAAGTCGCAGGCATCACGAATTCACGCACATCGGCAGGCCGTCGTTCGGGCAGGAAGGAAAGCACTTCAGGAATGACGTCGCCTGCACGCCGCACAATGACGGTGTCGCCGATACGGATATCTTTGCGCCGCACTTCGTCCTCATTGTGCAGCGTCGCATTCGTGACGGTCACGCCGCCGACCAGTACCGGCGCCAGGCGCGCGACCGGGGTGATGGCCCCAGTGCGGCCGACCTGCACTTCGATGTCCTGCACGACGGTCAATGCCTCTTCCGCCGGAAACTTGTGTGCGATCGCAAAACGCGGCGCACGCGAGACGAAACCGAGTTGCGCCTGCTGATCGGCACGATTGACCTTGTAGACCACGCCGTCGATTTCGTACGGCAGTTCCGGCCGCTTGCTGCCCATGCGCCTGTAGAAATCGAGCAGACCCTGAGCGCCTTTCACTACCGCGCGCTCCGCGCACACCGGCATGCCAAGTTCCGCATACCAGTCGAGCAAGGCCGAATGCGAAGGCGGCATCTCGGCGCCTTCCAGCGTACCGATGCCATACGCGAAAAAGCGCAGCGTGCGCTGCGCCGTAATGCGCGAGTCAAGCTGGCGCAGGCTGCCGGCCGCCGCGTTACGCGGGTTGGCAAACTCTTTTCCGCCTGCTTCGCGCTGACGCTCGTTCAACTTCAACAGATCTGCCTTGTACATCAATACTTCACCGCGAATATCGATCACCTTCGGCGGCGTATCGGTATGCAGGCGCAGCGGAATCGCGCGCACCGTGCGGATATTGGCGGTGACGTTTTCGCCGGTGAAACCATCTCCCCGTGTAGCAGCCTCAACGAGAATGCCGTTCTCGTAACGCAGGTTGATCGCGAGGCCGTCGAACTTCAGCTCGGTCGCATACTCCACCTCCCCTTCCAGACCCAGACCTTCGCGCACGCGACGGTCAAAGTTGACGATGTCCTCGTCCTCGAAACCATTGTTCAGCGACAGCATGGGCGCTGAATGGACGACAGGTGGAAAGGCGGTCTGCGCCAGCGCACCGACACGCTGCGTCGGTGAATCGGGAACGGTCAGTTCGGGATGCGTTGCTTCGATCTGCTGCAGCTCGCGGAACAGCTTGTCATATTCCGCGTCGGGAATCGTCGGATTGTCGAGGACGTGGTAGGCGTAGTTGTGACGATTCAGCTCGGCCCGCAGCCAGGCTGCGCGGGCCGGCGGATCATTGGCATCCGGGACCGCCGGCTGCGCTTGCGATCCGCTGGAAAACAAATCCGGCTGCATGTCAGTTGAATAGGCGCAGTGCTCGCGTCGAGCCGGCAGGAATTTCCGCCGCTTCCATCTCGGCGTAGAAGGCGTGCAATTGGCCGGCGATTTCCTGCATTGCGGTATCTGGCAAGGGCTGGCTGCCATCGTCGACCACGGTGCCATCCAGGCGCGAGGCCAGCATCTTGGCGCAGGCCGTCATCGCGCCGAAGCCGTC
>DATAHI010000213.1:0-23507 GCA_036263255.1 Oxalicibacterium sp.
GGCGGCTGCTTGCCGTTGATCATCCAGTCGTCCCACGCCTTGTTGCGGTCCGCCGCACACCAGACATTGCGCGAAATCGTGATCGAATCCGGCGAAAGGATGTTGTACAGGAAGGTATAGACGGTAATGTTATCCACGTCCTGGAGCGTTTGGTCGAAACGCTTGCAGTACCCGCAGTTCGGGTCCTCGAACACTGCGATCACTCGTTTGCCGTTGCCCTTCACGTTCTTCATCGCCAGATTCAACGGCAGATCCGAGAACGCCACTTTGTTGATCTCGTCCAGGCGCGCCTTGGTGTAATCCTGATAGGTTCGGGTATCGACGATACGGCCGACGAACAGGTATTGCGCGTTGGCATCGGTATAGATGATATCGCCGTTGACCTGGATTTCATACAAGCCGGAGTACGGCGTCTTCGTCACGGAAGCGATTTTCGCATCGGGGCCCAAGCGCGGCGCGACGGCCTTGCGCACGGCGGCTTCCTGGGCGGTTTCCGCAGAGGCCACATTCAACATCAACCCGCATAACAGCGCGGCAGCCAGCTTGATCATCTTCATTTGTCATCCATTGTTGGGTTGCGAACTGCGATTGCCCAGTGCATGGCCAATCAGGCGCCGCTTCAAACCTGGCAGGCGATCGACTAGGTTCAAACCGACATTGCGCAATACGCGCACGGGCTCGATATCGGCACCGAACAGGCGCGTCAGTCCATCCGTCGCCAATTGCATCAGCAGTATATCTTCCTTGCGCGCACGCGCGTATCGCGCCAGCACGCGCGCATCCCCGCAATCGCGGTGCGGACCGCGCTCTACCACTGATTTCACGAGCGCCGATACATCACCGAAACCGAGATTCATACCGTGGCCCGCAAGCGGATGTATCACGTGCGCGGCATCACCGATCAGCGCGACCCGCGCGGCCGTCAGTGCATGCGGACGGATCAATGCGAGCGGAAAGGACTTCACGACCTCGGGCTGCAGCGGCGTCAAGGAACCCAGTACTTGAGACGACGCCTTGCAAACACGCAGCGCAAGTTGAGACGCTGACTCCTGTAACAGCGTATCGGCGAGCGCGTCCGGTGCCGACCACACAAGCGAGGTGCGCTGTCCTGGCAGTGGCAACAGGGCAATCACGCCCTCAGTCGCGGAAAACCATTGGTAAGCAGCATTGTGGTGCGGCTTGTCGCAGCCAAAATTGGTGACGATCGCACGCTGCCCATACGGCCGGTAATCGATGTCGATCTCGCATTGCGAACGAACCCAGGATTGACCGCCATCGGCACCGACCACCAGTGCTGCAGAAATCGTATCGCCGTTATCGAGCTGCACGCGCGCCGACGTCATATCGGTGTCGAGACGCGCGGCACGACCGTGTACGACTTGCACATTCGAAGCAAATTTCAGCGCTGCATCCAGCGCTCGATTGAGGTTGCTGTCTTCGACAATCCAGGCCAGCGCACCGACACGTGCGCCATAAGCGTCGAAATTCAGAGTGCCCGGCACACGTTCGCCATCTCCCCTGACTTCCATCGCATCCACCGGTGCGACGCGTGACGCGTCTAGCGCGTCCCATACCTTCAACGAAGACAGCAGATCACGCGCCACATGATTGAGCGCATAGACGCGTGCATCCCAGGCATCACCTGTCGCTCCAGCCGCAGCAGTTGCCGCCGGGGCCAACAGGACGACTTTGAGGCCGGCCTGCGCAAATCCCAATGCCGCCGTTTTTCCAATCGCGCCATCACCGATCACGCACACGTCACTTTGCAACTGCATATCGCTTTTCCGGTTAACCGATGAGGACATTATAGCGGCGCGTCTTTATAGGATGCAGCTTGTGTTTGCATATTGCCGAAAGTTTGCTATACTTGCGCCCCTTGGCCTGGTAGCTCAGTCGGTAGAGCAGAGGATTGAAAATCCTTGTGTCGGTGGTTCGATTCCGCCCCGGGCCACCAGAAAATCAGCACTTAGCCCGGCCCTAAAGGTCGGGCTTTTTGCTTTCTGGAAGTCCATTGTCGTCGGATGAAGTCCGTCATCTTCGGACAAAGCGCGACGTACCGGCGCATCGATACCTGCGGGTGGACCAGCACCGCGTGAGGAGGCGACACATGAAGCGATTGGACAAAAGAACCGCAAGCCGCCTCCATCAGCGCCTGTTGGTGTATGTGGCAGCGGCACTGCTATCGGCATGCAGCGTTCCGCCCTTTTCCCCCGACAAATCCGTCGATATCCATATCGTTGCCATGAACGACCTACATGGTCACCTCGAAGCCGAGTCGGTGCGCATCAAGGGCGTCGGTGACGAGAAGCCACGCGAACGTGTGCTCGGCGGCGTTGCGACCATCGGCGGCGCATTGCGTGCATGGCGTAGCGAAGATCCGCAATTGCTGCTGGTCGGCGGTGGCGATTTGATCGGTGCAAGCCCCGCGCTCTCCTCTCTGTGGGCTGACGAGCCAACCATCGTTGCACTGAATGCACTCGACATGCGCGTCAGCACAGTCGGCAATCACGAGTTCGACCAGGGCAGCGCGGAGCTCCTGCGCCAGCAGCACGGCGGCTGTGCATCGACCCGCGCTGAAAAAGCATGCAAATTCCAAGGCCGATTCGATGGCGCAAATTTTTCCTACGTCGGAGCCAATGTTGTCGACAACGCGAGCGGCCACACCTTCTTGCTTCCCTATCGCATCGCGCAGGCGCACGGCATCAAGATCGCCTTCATCGGCGCCGTCTTGAAGAACACGCCCAGCATGGTCAATCGCGGCGGCATTGCCGGCCTTCGTTTCATTGACGAAGCCGACGCGATCAATCGTTGGGTGCCCGAGGTCAAGGCGCAAGGTGCAAGCGCCATCGTGGCCGTGATTCATCAGGGTGGCGAGACGCCGGAACCCTTCGACAAGCAGGGATGTTCGCAACTGAGCGGTCCGATCGTCGATATCGTCAAGCGTCTCGATCCGGAGATCCGCCTTGTCATCACCGCCCACACGCATCAGGGTTATATCTGCAGCGTGGACGGTCGCACCGTGACGCAAGGAGCATCGTACGGGCACATGCTGACGCGGATCACGCTGAGTATCGATCCAGGTGCCAGCGATTTACGCGACAAGATGAAGGCCATCCACGTCGACAACGTGTTGATGGACCCGCAACGGTACGCTGCCGATCCTGCGCTTTCGGAGCTCGTGCAACAGCTGAAGATACGCAGCCAGCCGCTGCTGGCAAAACCGGTGGCACGTCTTGCTGTGCCACGCATCAGCCGGAAAATGAACGACGCCGGCGAGTCGCCGCTCGGCGACCTGATCGCCGATTCGCAGTTGGCAGCGACACGCCATCTCGGTGCGCAGTTTGCCATCACCAATGCCGGCAGCATGCGCGGCGATCTTGAAAGCGATGCCGGTCAAGCCAACTACGCGCAGCTTGCTACCGTGATGCCTTTCGAGAATACGTTGGTCGTCGTGTCGATCAGCGGAGAGCAGCTTCTTTCCCTGCTGGAGCAGCAATCGCGTATGAAGGAAACGTCATCTGCCAGCGGCAGCATGCTTCAAATCTCGCGTGGTTTGAACTATCGCTGGGATGCCGGCCGTCCGCCTGGACAGCGCTTGCTACGCGATAGCGTGAAGGTGAACGGCGCCGCGCTTGTGCCGCAGCGAATGTATCGGATCGCCGTGAACAGCTTTCTTGCGCAAGGCGGCGACGGCTTCAAGGTATTGACGCACGGGGTCGACCGCGTCGATTCCGGAATCAAAGACATCGATGCGTTGACCCGTTATCTGGCCGCATCGGAACGCGACGGGCATCCAGCGGGCAAGGAGCGCGCCGAAGATCGCATCGTACGGATCAACTAAGAACAGAAGAATCGAGGAAGAGCGGTACGTCTGTTGCGCCATCCCGCGTTACATAGCGGCGTCCATCAACTCTATCCAATGCCTGACCGGCACCGTACTGCCGCCCGCGAGATGCGTCTGGCAACCGACATTCGCCGTGGCAATCACGGCGGGTGCATTTTCCGTCAGCGCCGCCAACTTGTTGTCTCGTAACTGTATCGACATCGTCGGCTGCAGCAGCGAATACGTGCCGGCCGAACCGCAACACAGATGCGCGTCGCGCACGTTCGTCAACGTATAGCCGGCTTCGATTAACAAGGCTTCGATCACGCCGCGGATCTTCTGACCATGCTGCAGCGTGCACGGCGAATGGAAGGCAACCCTTCCGCGTTCGGCCTTGCGTAATCGCGAAGACAATGCAGTTGCTTCGGCCTCAATCACTTCGCTCACGTCACGGCACAGCGACGCGATGCGCGCCGCTTTCGTCGCATATATCTCGTCACCGCGCAGCAGATGGCCGTAATCCTTCACCTGCACACCACAGCCTGAGGCGGTCACGACAATCGCCTCGACACCGTTCTCCACATGCGGCCACCACGCGTCGATATTGCGGCGTGCCGCCTCGCGCGCACGCTCTGCATCATCGAGATGGAAAGCCAGCGCGCCACAGCAGCCGGCTGATGGTGCCTCGAACAGCTCGATGCCGAGCGCGTCCAGCACACGGGCCGTCGCCGCATTGGTCGCCGGTGTCAATGCGGGCTGCACGCAACCGGCCAGCGCGAGCATGCGACGCGAATGCGTGTTCGCACGCGGCCATGCACCGGCTTCAGTGCGTACTGGAATCTTGGCCGCCATGCGCGCCGGCAGAGCGCCCCGAAACAGCCGGCCAAGTGCGAGCAATGCGCCGAACAGCGCGCGGTTCGCCAGCACGCGCTTCAACACGGCTCGCGTGGCGCGAGCCGGCAGATCGCGCGGCACCTGCCGCACGACTTCCGCGCGACCGACATCCAGCAGGCGCGAATACTGCACACCGGACGGACAGGTCGTTTCGCACGCACGGCAGGTCAGGCAGCGATCCAGATGTTCGCGCACACTGACCGTCGCGGGCGTGCCTTCGAGTACACGCTTGATCTGATAGATGCGGCCGCGCGGGCCGTCGAGCTCGTCGCCCAGTAATTGATAGGTCGGGCAAGTGGCGGTGCAAAAGCCGCAATGCACGCACTTGCGCAGAACGGCGTCGGCTTCTCGGCCGTCCGCCGTGTCGCGGATGAAATCGGCTAGCTTGGTTTCCATGATGACTCAGAGATCCGGATACATACGTCCCGGATTGAAAATAGCATGCGGGTCGAAGGCCGCCTTCAGGCGTTGATGCAATGCATGCAAAGGCGGCGCCAAAGGCTGAAAGCGTGAGACATGCGCTACGCCTTCACTGCGAAACAACGTAGCGTGGCCGCCGAGCGCAGCGGCGCGTTCACGCAGCGCCATCGCATCGTCGGCATTTCGTAACCAGCGTTGCGCACCGAACCATTCGGCGAGACCGATGGCCGGCAACTGCTCGGGTGCAACGAGCGCCGGCACCGAGATGCGCCAGAGATCGCCGGCGCCGTGAAAGAAGGCATGCCGCTGCTCGCGCAAATCCTGCCACAAGCTGTCGCCGTCGGAAATCTGCTCGCCGCCGATTTGCGCTTGCGCGGATCGGATGGCAGTCGGCGCGCCGGACAGACGCAGGTGCAGCACGCCGGCATGCCAGCAGCTTGCCGACAGAGGCAGCGCCTGACCGATCCAGCGATTGCTCGCGACGATGGCATCCGCTTCACTCATCTCCAGCCGCAGCGTGACTTCCTGCACCGGTCGAGGCAAAGTCTTCAGCGACACATCGAGAATGACGCCGAACGTGCCAAGGCTTCCGGTCAGCAGGCGTGACACGTCGAAACCGGCAACGTTCTTTATTACCTGGCCGCCAAACGTGCGCACGTGTCCTGTGCCATCGAGCAGACGTGCGCCGAGCACGAAGTCGCGCACCGCGCCGGAATTCATGCGACGCGGACCAGACAGGCCGGCCGCAATGCAACCGCCGATGGTCGCGACATCGTCCGCACCCGTACCGAAATGCGGCGGCTCGAAAGCCAGCATCTGACCGCGCTCGGCCAGCGTTGCTTCGATTTCCGCAAGCGGTGTGCCGCAGCGCGCAGTAATGAACAACTCGCTCGGCTCATAGTCGACGACACCGCGATACGCACGCGTGTCGAGCAAGGTGTGCACCTCGTTCGGCGCTTCGCCGTAGAAATCCTTGCTGCCGCCACCCCGCACCCGTAACGGCGTGCGAGTGGCAGATGCCGCAGCAATACGCGCTCGCCAATCTTCGATCATCGATTCCACACTAAAACCTCGGCAGTTCCGGATGCGACACCTGTCCATGATGCACATGCATGCGTCCGTATTCGGCGCAGCGGTGCAAGGTCGGCACGGCCTTGCCCGGATTCAGCAAGCCGCGCGGGTCGAAGGCCGACTTGATCGCATGGAAAGATGCCAGGCTATCGCCGTCGTACTGACTGCACATTGCATTGATCTTCTCGATCCCGACACCATGCTCGCCGGTGATCGACCCACCCAGCCTGACCGACAATTCGAGAATTTCGGTGCCGAAGGCTTCGGTACGTTCAAGCTCGCCCGGCACGTTGGCATCGAACATGATGAGCGGATGCAAATTGCCGTCACCGGCGTGAAATACGTTCGCGCAACGCAAGCCGTACTTCTTTTCCATCTCCACGATCGCTTTCAGCATTTCGCCCAACCGTCTGCGCGGAATCGTGCCATCCATGCAGTAGTAATCGGGCGACAGTCGTCCGATCGCGGGAAAGGCAGCCTTACGTCCGGCCCAGAACAAAAGTCGCTCGGCTTCGTTCTGCGAGACACGCATGTTGCGCGCGCCAGCCTGTTCCAGCACTGCGCACATGGCAGCGATTTCTTCCTGCACTTCTTCTTCGGTGCCATCGGATTCGCACAGCAGGATCGCTTCCGCGGTCATGTCATAGCCCGCGTGGACGAAAGGTTCGACCGCTGCGGTGGTCGGCTTGTCCATCATCTCCAGCCCCGCCGGAATAATGCCGGTGGCAATGATGTTCGCCACCGCATCGCCGGCCTTGCCGACATCATCGAAGGAAGCGAGGATGACCTGTGCCTTGCGTGGCTTGGGCATCAGGCGCACCGTCACTTCGGTGACCACACCAAGCAAACCTTCGGAACCGATCATCAGTGCGAGCAGATCGAGACCCGGCGCGTCGGCGCCGGCGCCACCGATTTCCAGCAGCTCGCCCTCCACCGTGACGACGCGCAAACGCAGTACGTTGTTCACGGTCAGGCCGTACTTCAGGCAATGCACGCCACCGGAATTCTCGGCGACATTGCCGCCGATCGAACACGCAATCTGCGATGAAGGATCGGGCGCATAGTACAAACCGTACTCGGCGGCCGCCTCGGAGATCGCAAGATTGCGCACGCCGGGCTGAACGATCGCCTGCCGCGCCAGCGGATCGATGTGCAGGATGTTTTTCATTTTCGCCAGCGACAACAGCACGCCGTGACGATGCGGCATCGCGCCGCCCGACAGACCGGTGCCGGCACCCCGTGCCACCACCGGAACACCGAAATCATGGCAGACACGCATTACATGCTGCACTTCGGCTTCATTCGATGGCAGGACGACGACGAGCGGCAACTCACGATAGGCGGAAAGACCGTCGCATTCGTACGGCCGCAATTCCTCTTCCGTCGTCAACAGCGACTGCGGCGCCACACAGGGCCGCAGGGCTGCGATCAAGGTATCTCGGTTCACCGATGAAAAACGCTCGGCGTCCGGATCATGGTAATGCATGGTATTTCCTTCTACTGCTGAAAGATGCCTCTCCCGGCCAGCGAGCTGAGAGAGGCCGATATTGCTTCCTCAGTGGATAACCATCGAGGTGAACGGCGGAACATACGCTTGCAGGGTGACCAAAATACCGACCAGCGCAGCCAGCGCAAGGCTGTGGAAGAACACGAAACGCAGGATGGTACCTTCGTTGTTGACCCAGCCGGTAGCGGTGGAAGCCACGACGATGGACTGCGCATCGATCATCTTGCCCATCACGCCGCCGGAACTATTGGCCGCGCCCATGAGGTTGTCCGCCAGACCGAGCTGATGCGCCGCCACCTTCTGCATGCCGCCGAAAAGCACGTTCGACGCCGTGTCCGAGCCCGTTAGCGCCACGCCGAGCCAGCCCATCAAGGTGCCGAAGAACGGATACAGCGCACCCGAACGGGCAAAGGCAAGACCCAGCGTGGTATCAGTACCCGAATAACGCGTCACGGTTCCCAAAGCCAGCATCAGCACGATGGTCAGCAGCGAATATCGCACGTGCCAGATCGTCCGGCCATAGGAGCGGACGATCTCCGCAAGCGAAAACTTCATGATCAACGCACTGATGATGGCCGATACCAGAATCGCCGTACCGGTCGCCGACATGATGATCAGTTGAAAGACCGCGCCTTCCTTGGTCGGAGAGACCACCACGGGCGGCACTTTTTCCACCAGGTTATGCAGGCCAGCGATCTGGAAAGACGGCGAAAAGATGCCGTTCAGCCATCCCTTCACCGCAGGCAGGCCCCACAGGAACACGCACACCGACAGGATCAGCCAGGGCATCCACGCAGCGACCAGCGCTTGGGTGCTGTGCTTGGTCGCAGCTTGGGGAGGCTTGGCCTCGGCCGCGCTGGGATCATGTCCGCGCAGCGACGGCGACGTCCATACCTTCTTCGGCTGCCATACGCGCAGGAACAGCACGAGCGAAATCATGGAGACCACGGAGGCGATGATGTCCACCAGCTCGGGGCCGATGTAGTTGGACACCAGGAACTGCGGAATGGCGAACGATACGCCCGTGACCAGGATGGCCGGCCAGATTTCCATCATCGCCTTGCGGCCGGCGAACGCCCAGATCAGCCAGAACGGCACCAGCAGCGAGAAGAACGGCAATTGACGGCCGATCATGGCGGTCACTTCCATCAGGTCGTAACCGTGCACCTTGGCCAGTGTGATCACCGGCGTGCCGAGTGCGCCGAAAGCGACCGGCGCAGTGTTGGCGATCAGCGACAGGCCCGACGCCGCCAGCGGCGAAAAGCCCAGGCCGATCAGGATAGCAGCGGTCACAGCCACCGGCGTGCCGAAACCGGCCGCGCCTTCGAAGAATGCGCCGAAGCAGAATGCGATCAGCAGCAACTGAATGCGGCGGTCATCGGTGATGCCCGACAGCGAATCCTTCAGCACGGCGAAGCTGCCGTTCTTTTCCGTGAGCTTGTACAGAAAGATAATGTTCAGCACGATCCAGCCGATCGGCAGCATGCCCGTGAGGCCGCCAAGAACAGCCGCTCGGCCCGCCATGTCGGCCGGCATGCCGTAGGCGAAGATCGCCACCAGCAATGCGGCGACCAGTCCCATGCCCGCCGCGATGTGTGCCTTGATGTGAAAAAATGCCAGCGCCGCCAGCATGACGACGACCGGAATCGCCGCCAGTAGTGTGGACAATACGAAATTGCCCATCGGATCGTATATCTGTTGCCAGACCATGATGACTACCTCCTCCTGTTATCGATTGACTGCCATCTCCCGTTGTCAAATATTTGCTTCCTTGTTCGCGGCGCAAACCGTTCTCGCGCAGCGTATTGCCTAAAACTTTTTCTTTTTCCTCGGTGCGCCTGCTGTGCCAAGGCGCGCCTCCACCCCATCGAGATGCGCTGCCGCATAGCGCCGCGCGGCAACTGCGTCGCGCGCGACGATGGCATCGAACAGCTTGTGGTGTTCGCTCTGCGCGCGCTGCCGCAGGTCCGGATAGTCCGCCGGGGCCCAGGTCAAGCGACGCGATTCGGAAAATTGGGCCGACACGAAGTTGACGACACGCTGCAGATACGGGTTCTTGGCCGCCGCGGCAATGGTTTCGTGAAAAGCGTCATCCGCCTGCGCACCGTTCTCACCAAGCGTCAGCGCCTTGTCCATCGCATCGAGACTGGCGCGGATGGCGGCAAGGTCGGATGCGCTGCGCCGCTCGGCAGCGAGGCCGGCGACCGCCACTTCGACAATGCGCCTCAGCTCCATTACCTGCACCAGTTCGGGCGGCGCCTCACGCTCCACCCTGCCGAAATTCAGCACACGAGGTTGTCTGGCCACGAAGGTACCGGCGCCTTGGCGCGCCTCCACCAGACCTTCTGCCTTCAATCGCGCCACCGCTTCACGCACGACCGAACGACTCACGGTGAAATGCTCCGCTAACGCATGCTCGGTCGGCAGCTTCTCTCCGCTCGGCAATTCGCCGTCGAGAATGCGCCGCTCCAGTTCACGGTGTACCGCTTCGCTCAGTCGCGGCGCGTGAATGTTGAGTTTCATATGCTGTCCATGCCTTGAATTTGTCAGGTTGTCAGACAAATTTAAATATAGACAGAATCTAACCAGTTCGTTGCGAGGCCGTCAAGATCAACGAATAAAAAAACCAGTGCAGCCGCTATGGCAGCCTAAAACTTTCACTGCCACAAGAAAGCACGGCATAAAAATGGAGGCGTAAGGGTTGCAAATGCGGCAGGCGGCAGGCGACAACTGGGCCGAGTCGGTGGCAGAAAAACGGGATCATAAAAAAGCCCGGAGGGCTCGCCAGGCTTTTCGTGTGCTTCGCGGAATGGACTACGGATTACGAGGCGGGATGCCCCGGATCAGTTCTTTTTCAGGCATTGCTTCATGAATGCCTTTCTTTCGTCGCCCTTTTTACCCTTTGCCTCGGCATTGCAGGTTTTCATCTTGTCCTGCTGCGCCTGCTGCCCCTGCGGCTGATTTGTCTCCGGCTTTTTGCTCAAGCAATTTTTCATGAACGCCTTGCGTTCATCGCCTTTCATGCCCGTCGCGTCCTTGTTGCACGCAGCCATCTTCCCTTGCTGTTCGGTGACGGCGAACGCGGGATGGAACGCAATCGGGGCGAGCAATGCAACGGCGGCAAAAATTTTCTTCATGGCGGTCTCCTCGAAATGAATAACGATATGCCTGTCGGCGCCTGCATAACGATGTGGCGTACAGAGACGATGACATCCATGGCGAAAAACTTCGTGTCTGTGCGCCGTGAACCTGCCGGGCAGATTCACGGCCAGGACACACATGTAACCGAAGAGTTACACGATTGCACCGAAAACGCGCAGTATTAAAAGCCGTCAGCGGCAGATTTTTGTGAGCCGCCGCACCGAAATTTAAGGGCTAGAAAAGGGACAATATGCATTCACATCCTTCGTGCCTGCTGCAGACAACGTCGTACCAGCTCGTCGGAAAATGGCTGACATGATGCAAAAAAACAATAGATTGTCGGCAATCCCCTATTGAATTTGTGAACTTTTGTCACATTGGGCGGCACGAGAACGCAGCGTGGAAATACTTTGTTAAATTAGGGCAACAAAACCTTCAATCGCCTCCAAAGCGCCAAGATTATGCGAATCGCCGTACTTGATGATGACCGCAGTCAGACAGACTTAGTCTGTCAAGTATTGAGTGCTGCAGGTCACTTTTGCCATCCGTTTCAAAGCGGAAAGGAATTGCTGAACCAGCTTCGCCGCGAAAGCTTCGACATGCTGATCATCGACTGGCAGGTGCCGGACCTGAGCGGTGCGGATGTGCTGCGTTGGGCGCGAGAGAAATTGCCGGCGAATCTGCCGGTACTGTTCATGACGAGCCGTTCAGGCGAAGACGACATCGTCGCCGGCCTCGCGGCGGGTGCGGACGACTACATGATCAAGCCGATCCGCCGCGGCGAGCTGCTGGCGCGCGTGCAGGCGCTGTTGCGCCGGGCCTATCCCAGCCAAAACCCGGTCGAGCAGATCCAGTTTGGCAATTACATATTCGAAGCACGCACCGGCCGGCTGACCGTTGGCGGCACGCCGATTGAAGTCACGCAGAAAGAATTCGACCTGGCGCTGCTGTTCTTCCGCAATCTCGGCCGCCCGCTGTCCCGCGCGTATATTCTGGAAGCGGTGTGGGCGCGCGACGTCGAGATTCCCTCGCGCACGATGGATACCCATGTTTCCCGCGTGCGGAGCAAGCTACAATTGCGTCCGGAACACGGATTCCGACTGGCGCCGGTATACAGCTACGGCTACCGACTGGAGCAGATCACCGGCTAGACGACGCATTCAGGCTGTTGCGGAGAATAATAATGCGCAGGGCCCTACACAATTTGACCTTGGTGCTGGCATTGGCGATGGGAGCGCCGATGGCGAGCGCCGCGCCAGACGCCCCGGCGAGCCCGGGCAGCATCGCCGTCAACCCTTCCGGCATTGTCTATTACGCGCAATCCGGCGATACGCTAATGCGGATCGCCCAGCGCCTCACCACCCGGCTTTCCAACTGGCCGGCCCTGGGCAAAATTAATCGCATCGACAAAGACATCAGCATCCCCATCGGCACGGGCATCGTAATCCCGGCCGAGATGCTCCCCGACGAACCAAGTGAGGCGACTGTCATCGCGCGCAGCGGCAATGTCACCGTCACCGGCAGCGACGGCAAGCCGATCGCGGTCGATATCGGCACCCGTCTGGTGGAAGGCGCTCGCATCAGCACCAGCGTCAACAGCTTCCTGACGCTGCAACTGCCTGATGCCTCGCGCGTATCGCTTCCGTCGAACAGCAGCATCGAACTGTTCACCTTGCGCAAGGCGCAGTACACCGGCGCCCCGCGTACCGAACTTAAGCTGACACGCGGCAAGGTCGTTTCGCGCGTATCTCCGCTGAACATCAACAAAGGGCGTTACGAAGTGCATACGCCGATGTCGGTCGCCGGCGTCCGCGGCACTTTCTTTCGTGTCGGTGTCAACGACAAGAACGCCAGCAACGAAGTGCTCGAAGGCCGCGTCGCGGTCGAAGCGCCGCAGACACCGGAAACCCGTATGCTGGATAGCGCCAAGGGCAATATCGTCGACGCAAGAACCGTCGGACCGGCAATCGATCTGCTGCCGGCACCGCAACTCTCCAGCGAACCGTATCGGCAAACGGGCGCAGCGCAGTTCTTCCTGACGCCGATCGCAGGCGCCCGCGCCTACCACGTGCAGATCGCACAGGATGCAGAGATGCTGAACCTGCTGGCAGAAACGACCAGCAACAGCACCCAGGCCAGCATCGCCGATATCCAGGAAGGAAACTACTTCGTGCGCGTCTCGGCCATCGACCGTTTCGGCCTGGAAGGCGTGCCTGCCGTATATGCCGCGGCGATACGCAACCGCCTCCCTGCGCCGGCCGTCGGCACGTTGACGCCGCCCGCGGTCGTGCGCAGCGACAGCAAGGAAATGATCCTGCACTGGAACGGCGCGGAAAATCAGAAATACAACGTGCAGATCGCGCGCGACGCCGATTTCAGCTGGCTTCAGTTCACGACCACGGTCAACGGTACGGAGGCCCGTTTCCCGCGGCCCGCCTTCGGCACCTACTTCGCGCGCGTGCAGCGCGTCAACGCGGACGGCAGTACCGGCCAGTTCTCTTCTCCGCAAACCTTGATCGTCACCGACGAGTGGATCATCAACGACGGCCGCTCTTCGATCTCCAAGGAAGGCAATTCCCGCGGCGCGGTGCGCTAAACTGCCGTTTCCCACATTTCTGGTCTTCCGATGAAACGGCGTTGGCTTTCTCCTCTGGTGCGCCGGCTGACGCTGCGCGAATGGCTCGTGCTGTTCGCCGGCATGCTGATCGTTTCCACCTTACTGGGATGGCAGAATGGCCTCGGCCGACTCGACCAGTCGCGCTATGACCTCTTCATGTCGACGCACCAGCGACCCGTGCGGGACGACATCATCATCGTCGCAATCGATGACTACAGCCTGTCGCAACTTGGCCGCTGGCCGTGGTCACGCACACTGCACGCAGAACTGATCCAGCGCCTGAATCAGGCAAAACCGCGCGCCATCGGGCTGGACGTCATCCTGTCCGAACCGCAAACATCGTCTTCAGACGGCAAGCGTCCGGGTGATGCGCTGTTGGCGGAAGCCATCGCGCAAAACGGCCGCACCGTCCTGCCGGTTGCGATGACGAACACGGGGCAAGGCTTGACCGTATCGCAACCCATCCCCGAACTCGCGCAGGCCGCGCATGCGCTCGGTCACATCAATCTGGAACACGACAGCGATGGCGTCGTGCGTAGCGTATTCCTGCATGAAGGCCAGCACGGCGCATGGTGGCCTCATTTCGCCGCCGCCCTGCTCGCAACCGGCGAACCTACCCATGCGCTGCAGGCGCCCGCCAAGGCAACGACGCAGACCTACTCCGCCGGTATCGACCAGTGGCAGCGCGCGGACCAGATGCATATCGCCTACAGCGGCGGCATCGGCCATTTTCGCTCCGTACCGTACGTATCGGTCCTGCGCGGCGAAGTGCCGGCAGAATTCTTTACCGACAAGTACGTGCTGATCGGCGCCACCGCGCTCGGCATGGCGGATTCGTATCCGACGCCGGTTTCGGGCTCTTCGGGCGCGATGCCTGGCATCGAGATTCACGCGCAGATACTCTCCGCGCTGCTCGACGGCAAAAGCATCTATTTCGCGCCGCCATGGATGACTGCCTTGTTCACGGCGCTGCCTGTCATGCTCGCGATGATCGGTTACTTGTGGCTGTCGCCGCGCGTATCGCTGCTGGCAATGGGCGGATGGATGATGACGGTCCTGCTCGTCAGCTACTTTTGCCTGCGCTGGGGGGTCTGGCTGCCTCCTTCGGCAGCGCTGATCATGCTGATCATTTCCTATCCGCTGTGGAGCTGGCGCCGGCTGGAAGCGGCAATCACCTACCTCGGCGAAGAGTTCACACGCCTTGATCGCGAACCGCATTTGCTGCCGGAAGCGCCTCGCAACGGCGCCGAAGAAATGACGGACGTGCTCGACCAACGCATCGTCGCCATGAAAAATGCGGCACGCCGCGTGCGCGATCTGCGTCGCTTCGTGTCGGACAATCTCGACAGTCTGCCGGACATCACGCTGGTCACCACGATCGGCGGACGTATCCTGCTGGCCAACAAGCATGCCGACGACTACTTCCGTGCGATGGGCTTGCATGATGTGCGCGAGATGTCCGTGCTCGATCTGCTGTCCGACCTGAAATCTCCGCAGCCGATGAGTGTTGCGGACAATCCGGATTTCAAATGGTCCGACCTACTCGACGTGCATTGCGTCGATGCATTGACGGACGGCGTATCGGTGCAGGATCGTGGCGGACGCGATCTGCTGGTAAAAAGCGCTCCCTGTCATTCGGCGACAACGCAGCTGACCGGCTGGATCGTCAGCATTATCGACATCTCGCCGATTCGCGCGGCAGAACGCAGCCGCGACGAAACCCTGCGTTTTCTGTCGCACGACATGCGCGCGCCGCAGGCATCCATCCTCGCATTGCTGGAACTGCAGAACGATCCCACCTCGGCGCTGCCGCAGGAAGAATTTTTCGCCCGCATTGAAAAGGCTTCGCGCAAAACACTGGGCCTGGCCGACAATTTTGTGCAACTGGCACGCGCCGAATCGCACGAATACCGGCTGGAAGAAGTGGACTTCCAGGACTTGCTGCTGGATGCGACCGATGAAATGTGGTCGCTTGTCACCGCCAAGCACATCGCGATCTCGGTCAAGGTCGATGAAGGCGATTACTGGGTCAAGGTAGACCGCACGCTGATGACGCGGGTGCTCACCAACCTGCTGTCGAATGCAATCAACTACAGCCCGGAAAACACCGCTATCGCGTGTTCGGTGTGGGCTGAACAGCATGAGGGCAAGCGTCATGTCGTGTGCCGTATCCAAGACCACGGCTACGGCATTGCGCCAGCCGATCAGGCGCGCCTGTTCCAGCGTTTCCGGCGCGTCGAATCGCCGAATCAGCCGCGCCACGAAGGTGTCGGCCTAGGCCTGGTGTTCGTCAAGACCGTGATCGAACGCCACAACGGCGAAATCCATTTCAGCAGTGTCGTCGGCGAAGGCACGACCTTCACCCTGAGCGTGCCGGCCGTGCACGTTGCTCCGCTCGCCTAGCCCTTTGCGCGCCGTTCCCGCACAGGCAAGAGGGCTATAATGCGAAGCTGATCCATCGCCGCCTATTTGCCATCAATGCAACTGCTCGCCGTCGGCCTCAACCATACGACCGCACCGCTGTCGCTGCGCGAAAAAGTCGCCTTCCCGGGTGACCAGCTCGGGCAGGCGGTGGCATCGGCGCGCACATGGTTCGCGCGTGGCGGTTCGACGAATTTCAGCGACGAGGCAGCGATTCTATCCACCTGCAATCGCACCGAGCTGTACGCGGCCAGTCATCTGGAAGGCGGCATACCGGCTGCGATCGACATTACTGCGCACTTCCTCGCCGATTACCACAAGCTGCCGTATGCGGAACTGCGCCCGTACCTGTATGCGCTGCCACAGGACAATGCGGTGCGACACGCGTTCCGCGTGGCGTCGGGGCTGGATTCGATGGTGCTCGGCGAACCACAGATCCTCGGACAGATGAAGGATGCCGTGCGCCAGGCCGATGCCGCTGGCGGACTCGGCACCTATCTGCACCAGATGTTTCAGCGCACGTTCGCGGTGGCGAAGGAAGTGCGCAGCACTACCGAGATCGGCGCGCACAGCGTGTCGATGGCCGCCGCTGCAGTACAACTGTCGCAACGCATTTTCGACAAGCTGTCGGAACAGAACGTGCTCTTCATCGGCGCAGGCGAAATGATCGAGCTGTGCGCAACGCACTTTGCCGCGCAAAATCCGAAATCGTTGACGATCGCGAATCGCACCATCGAACGCGGCGAAACGCTGGCACATCGCTTCAACGCACAGGCGATCCGCCTGGCCGAATTACCGGACCGCCTGGCGCACTACGACATCGTGATTTCTTCCACCGCATCTTCGCTGCCGATCATCGGCCTTGGCATGGTGGAGCGCGCGATCAAGGCGCGGCGTCACAAACCGATCTTCATGGTGGACCTTGCGGTGCCGCGCGACATCGAAGAAGAAGTCGGCCGCCTGAACGATGCCTTCCTCTACACAGTGGATGATCTCGGCGTATTCGTGCAGACCGGCATGGAGAACCGACAGGCCGCGGTTGCGCAGGCGGAAGCGATCATCGAGAACCGCGTGCAATCCTTCATGCATTGGGTCGATGCGAGAGCCGTTGTGCCGGTCATTCAGGATTTACACGATTCCAGCGAGGCGATGCGCGTGGCCGAACTCGAACGCGCACGCAAGCTGCTGGCGAAAGGTGAAGACATCGACACCGTGCTTGAGGCGCTGTCGAAGGGCCTGACCGCCAAGTTCCTGCACGGCCCCCAGCAGGCACTGCACAATGCACAGGGCGATGAGCGCGCGCGCCTCGCCACACTGCTGCCGCAACTGTTCCGCACCAAGCGCTAGCGATTATTTCGCTATCGTCACCTGCCCGCCGGCATTCCGGCGCGAGCGCGCTGCCAATCGAATTGCAAAGAATCCAATGAAACCTTCCATGCTCGCCAAACTCGACCAGCTGACCGAAAGACTGGCCGAAGTCAACATGCTGCTGACGCAGGAAAATGTCGCGGCCAACATCGATAACTATCGCAAGCTGACGCGCGAACACGCGGAGCTTGGTCCATTGGTCGCGCTGTACCAAGACTATACGCAAGCCGAAAAGGACATTCAGGCCGCGCAGGATATGCAGTCCGATCCGGACATGAAGGAATTTGCGCAAGAGGAAATGGCCAACGCAAAAGCGCGCATGGCGCAGCTCGAAATCGACCTGCAGAAGATGTTGTTGCCGAAGGATCCGAACGACGAGCGCAACATCTTCCTCGAAATCCGTGCCGGCACCGGCGGCGACGAATCCGCACTGTTCGCTGCCGATCTGCTGCGCATGTACACGCGCTTCGCCGAACGGAATCGCTGGCAGGTGGAAATCGTTTCCGCGTCGGAATCCGAACTGGGTGGCTACCGCGAGGTAATCGCGCGCATCGTCGGGTATGGTGCGTATTCCAAACTGAAATTCGAATCCGGCGGCCATCGCGTGCAGCGCGTGCCGGTCACTGAAACGCAGGGACGCATCCATACGTCGGCCTGCACGGTGGCCGTGATGCCGGAAGCCGACGAAGTCGAGGATGTGGATATCAACCCTGCCGATCTGCGCATCGACACCTTCCGCGCTTCCGGCGCGGGCGGCCAGCACATCAATAAGACGGATTCCGCTGTGCGCATCACGCACATTCCGAGCGGCATCGTGGTCGAGTGCCAGGATGACCGCAGCCAGCACAAGAACAAGGCGTCGGCGATGAAAGTGCTGGCCGCGCGCATCAAGGACGTGCAATTGCGCGAACAGCAGGCCAAGGAAGCGGCAACCCGCAAATCGCTGATCGGCTCAGGCGATCGCAGCGAACGCATCCGCACCTACAATTTCCCGCAGGGGCGCATGACCGATCACCGCATCAACCTGACCTTGTACAAGCTCGATTTCATTATGGACGGCGATCTCACCGAATTGACGAACGCGTTGGCGGCGGAACACCAGGCCGAGCTGCTCGCGTCGCTGGCCGAAGCAGGCTGAACAATTTCGCGGTAGGCTTCTGCTGCCTTACTTTTTCCGGGGACCTTTCATGAACCAAGCTAAGTCAATTCTGCTGACGGTAGCCTTTGTTGCACTGGCGCTGCTGGGCGCAGGACTTTATCTGCAGCACGTCGAAAACATGCTGCCCTGCCCGCTGTGCGTGATCCAGCGTTATGCCTTCGCGGCAGTCGCAATCGTCAGTCTGTTCACCGCCTTGCTGCCGAAGGGCGCGCTAAAACCCGGAGCCATCCTTGCCGCCCTGTGCTCGCTGGCCGGAGCCGGCGTCGCTGCCTGGCACATCTACATCAAGGCGCATCCAACCGTGTCCTGTGGCATCGATCCGCTGGAAACCGCGCTGAATAAAATCTTCATCGCCAAGGCGCTGCCCTTCCTGTTCCAGGCCGATGGACTATGCACGACCGAATATGCACCGATCTTCGGCCTCTCCATTCCCCAATGGGCATTCATCTGGTTCTTGATTTTCGCGATCGCGCTGCTGGTTACGGCCTTCCGCCGCCGTTGATTCCGAGCGATGTTTCAGGCCGGTGAATCGATCGATGCAGTATTGCGCGGGCAACGCGTGGTGCTGCCGCAGCTCGAAGTACGCATGCTGCTCGAACACGTTACCCGATTGACGCGCGTACAGACCATCACGCAATCAGGCCGTGCTCTGAGTGCTGAGGAAGCACAGCAATTGACGGCCTTGTGCGCACGGCGCCTTGCGGGCGAACCGATGGCCTATCTGATCGGCGAGCGTGAATTCTATGGTTTGGCGCTGCAAGTCGATGCTGCCGTGTTGATTCCGCGCCCGGAAACCGAATTGCTGGTCGAGCTGGCACTGCAGCATCTGCCGCCACGTGCGCGTGTACTCGACATGGGAACCGGCTCCGGCGCCATTGCGATTGCGATCGCGCATTCGCGGCCCGATGTCGAGGTATGGGCGCTGGATGCCAGCGCGGCGGCGCTGCAAGTCGCACAGCGCAATGCAGCGCGGCATGATGCACGCGTCCGCTTTCTGCAAAGCGACTGGTACGCCGCAGTCGGAGCGCAACACTTCGATCTGATTGTCTCCAACCCTCCCTACATTACTGCCGGCGACCGCCATCTACAGGAAGGCGATCTGCGCTTCGAACCATTGGATGCGCTGACCGACCATGCCGACGGGCTATCGGCATTGCGCATCATCGTGGCGGAAGCCGATCGGCATCTTCATGCCGGGGGATGGCTGCTGATGGAACACGGGTACGATCAGGCGCAGGCGGTGCGCGGCCTGCTCGACGCAGCGCATTTCAGCGCGGTGCAAAGCTGGCGCGATCTGGCTGAAATCGAGCGCGTGAGCGGCGGCCGTCTCGAGGCCTGATCAGGCGGCGAGCGCCTTTTCCAGCAGTTGGTGCAGCGAAGCGAATTCGGGTTCGCCGACATAACGCTTGATGATCTGACCTTGTTTGTTCACCACGAAGGTCGTCGGCGTAAGTTGCACGTCGCCGAACGACTTGGCGATCGTACCCGCCGAATCGAGCGCGACCGTGAACGGCAGCTTGCGCGTCTCAGTGAAGTTCAACACGTAGTTTGGCGGATCGTAAGACATGGCGACCGCCACATACTCCAGCCCCTGTGACTTGTACTTGTTGTACGTCGCTACCATCTCGGGCATTTCCTTCACGCACGTTGTGCATGAGGTCGCCCAGAAGTTGATCATCACCACCTTGCCGCGTAAATCCTGCGAAGTGATCTTGCGGCCCTGCAGATCGACGAACGTGACGTCGGGAATCGATTCTCGCTTGGAGACGGACCAGTATCCGACTGCGCCCAGCGCCAATACAACGAGCGCGACGGCAACTTTCAGCCAGAGACGCCGGGAAGCAGCGGCAGTTGTTTGCATGATGCAAGATCGATCGTCAACGAAGGTTTCCCTATTATAGACAGATTGATCGAACGCGCCGCGCAAGAAAAAAGGCCGCATGGCGCGGCCTTTTCATCGGAGAGAATGTTACTGGCTCTGTTTGCTCTGGCCGTTATCCGGCGTCGAACTCAGGCGCTGATACTCTTCATCGCTGATGTATTCGAACACTTTCACGACACGGTTCACACCCGATACGCCGCGCGCGATTTCAGCGGCGAGGTTGCCTTCGTTCTGCGTGACACGCCCCATCAGATAGACGTCGCCTCGCTCCGTGACAACCTTGATTGCATTGACTACCAGCGTCTTGTTGTCGACAAAGGAAGCCTTGACCTTGCCGGTGATGAACGCGTCGTTGGAACGCGAGCTCAGGCTGGACGGCGACATGACGGCCAATTCATTGACCACCGATTCAACGTTCTGGATGCCCAGCACTTCGCGTTCGACCGCTGCCTTCATCGCTTCGTCGCGTACTTCACCGGTCAACAGCACCTTGCGGTTGAAGCTCGTCACATTGACATGACCGGCGTCGCCGACGATCTGCGGAATCCGCGTCTCTGCCTTCACCAGAATCGCCTTGTCCTCGGTTTGCGCGCCCAGCGTGCGGCGGTCGGTCGCCGCGAGCGTGCCCATTACGGCGCCGGCAGCGACGAAGCCAAAGCAGCCCTGCAGACTCAGCGCGGTGACACCGCACAGCAGTGCGCGCGCCGCCAATTGTCCTGCACTGGGATACTGACGCGTTTTATTCATTTTCTTCTCCTCCGAATAGTGCGATGTCGATGCCATCGCACAGACAATGCAACGTTAAAAGATGCACTTCCCGAACGCGCGAAGTGCGGTCATGCGGAACGCAGATGTGCACATCTGCGTCGGTAATCATGCGGCCGATATTACCGCCACCCTTGCCTGTCAACGCCACCACGCGCATATCGCGCTCGAGCGCTGCTTCGATTGCTGCGGCAACATTGGCGGAACTGCCGGATGTCGACAACGCCAGCAGCACGTCGCCTGGCTGACCGAAAGCCTGCACCTGCTTGCTGAAGATTTCCTGAAAGCTGTAGTCGTTCCCGATGGCAGTCAGGATCGCCGTATCGGTCGACAGGGCCATCGCCGGCAGCGGCAGCCGCTCGCGTTCGAAACGGCCAACAAGCTGCGAGGCAAAGTGCTGACAAGCGGCGGCTGAACCGCTGTTGCCACAGGTAAGAATCTTGTTGCCGTTAGACAAGGCAGCAAACATTAGTTCCACCGCTTGTTCGATTGGCTGCGCGAGTTCGGAAGCCGCGCGCGTTTTCAGCTCGGCGCTTTCCTGGAAATGACTGAGGATGCGTGATTTGATCATGATGCGGGATTATAGAGCAGCGCTTGAGGCGCACCGTCGAGTACGCGCCGGTTCTCGCATCACTGCTCGATCGCGTTCTTCAGCCAGACGATATCGTCTGCATCGATGGCGACCACATCGATACGGCAGGCTGGCGGCATTCGATAGCGTTGCAGATACTGCTGCGCGGCGACGATCAGCCGCCTCTGCTTGGCTGGCGTAACGCTGGCGGCCGCACCGCCATATGCAATGTCGGCACGCTTGCGGACCTCGACGAATATCAGGACGTCCTTGTCCTGCATCACCAGATCGATTTCGCCACCCTTGCAACGGAAGTTGCGTTCGACTAGCGTCAGCCCGTGCCGCTGCAACCAGACGAGCGCCGCATCCTCTCCAATCTGGCCGGCGATTTGTTGAGCGGTCCGTCGCAGGAAAGCCGGCGCACGCATTCTATTGAGCGTTCAGCAGCTGCACCTTGCCGTCGCGGTACACCGCAGGGAGCTCAGCGCGCTCGAACTTCGGTGTACCGCCACCAAAATGAATGTCGAGATTTCCCGTCACGCCATCAAGCTTGAAATCGGTTTGCTGCGCCGCGATGTTCCGCGCGACCCGGTAAGCGTCGATGCCCAGCGCATACAGGCGCTCCAGATCGGCATTGCGGCGCTGCTCCCCGCCCTCCGATTGGCGCGGATAGGCCATCACGGCCGCGTGATCGGGCTGCAGTTGCCAGGGAATGTCTACCAGGCGCACGCCGTTCATTGCGGTCACCGGTTCGGCAGCGGCCCAGCTCTCCAGCGTCAGCGGATTGAGTTGCGAAGTACCGACCATCGCAACTTCATTGCCGACGGCAGCGCGCAATTGCGCAGCTTGCGTCGCATCGAGCGCAACAAACAGCAACGACGGCTTTTCAGTCTGCAGACGCTTTTTCAATTGCAGCAGGCCGTTGGCATCGAAATAGCCATCGGTCAAACTTAGTTGCAACAGATCCGCTTCGAGGCCGCGGCTGCGCCACTGGATGGCGAAGGCGCCGGCAGTGCGGCGTTGCCATGCTGCATTGGTCGACACGACCAATGCGCTCGCGCCTTTCTTGCCCGTCCAATCTGCGATCTGGCGGGCCTCATCTTCAAGCGACAGACCAATAGGCAGCATGTTGGCCGGAGTCGCGATTTCCGGTTCGCCCACCGCATTCAATTGCGTCAATGCGATGGTCGGCTTGACGACGGCGTGTTGCTGCGCGATCGCGACTGCGCCGCTGCGCGTCAGCGGTCCGACCACGATGTCGTTATCCTGCACGGCCTGCTGATAACCTGCGAGCACGTCGTCCGGTGCATCGCTGGTGTCGATGGTATTGATCACGATGTTGTCCGGTTGCTGCGCATGCGCGGCCATGAAGCCCGCGCGTACCGCATCCGACACCTGCACCAGCATGCGACCCGGCAACAGCAATGCGATGCGAACCGATGGCTGCGCTGCGCTGACTTCGGGAATACTGACTGCCTCGGCCACCGTTGCCTCGTTGTCTTCCACCGGCTCGGATTGCGCGGCAGATTCAGCAGCCGGCACTTCCGCAACCTCGGGTGCGGCTTGCACCACCGGCGGCGCGCTGCGCACCGGTTTCGCGGGTACACTGTCGACCACCGGAGCGGGTTCGTTCAAATCGATGCTGGTGCAGGCGTTCAGGCTGAACATTGCAGCAGCGATCAGCACCCATTTTCCGATTACTTTTTTCGACATTCCATTCTCCCCATGACGCAAGCCACCGATGATTCGTCCGCGATACCGACGCTTGCACGCAATGTGCTGCAGGATGTCGCGCAGCAGAGTTATCCGCCCGCCACATTATATGTGGTCGCCACACCGATCGGGAACGTGGGCGACATCTCGCTGCG
>DATAHI010000214.1:0-6633 GCA_036263255.1 Oxalicibacterium sp.
TTCCTGATCACCATCATGATCATGGGCTCGTCGACGTTCATCGTCGGCATCCTGCCCACCTCCGACCAGATCGGCCTGTCCGCGGCGGTGATCCTGATCGCGTTGCGCCTGCTGCAGGGCCTGGCGCTGGGCGGCGAGTACGGCGGCGCCGCCACTTACGTCGCCGAACACGCGCCGCAAGGCAAGCGCGGCATGTTCACCTCCTGGATTCAGACTACCGCGACGATGGGCTTGTTCATGTCGCTGCTGATCATCCTCGGCACCCGCACTGCCGTCGGCGAAGACGCATTTGCCGAATGGGGCTGGCGCATTCCTTTCCTGCTGTCGATCTTCCTGCTGGCTATTTCGGTGTGGATCCGGATGTCGATGGCGGAATCTCCAGCCTTCATGAAAATGAAATCGGAAGGCAAAACCTCGAAGGCACCGCTGACCGAATCCTTCGGCCAATGGCGTAATCTGAAGATCGTTATTCTGGCGCTGATCGGCCTGACCGCCGGCCAAGCCGTTGTCTGGTACACCGGCCAGTTCTACGCGCTGTTTTACCTCACGCAGACGCTGAAGGTCAGCGGCGCGACAGCCAACCTGCTGATCGCCGCATCGCTGCTGCTGGCAACGCCTTTCTTCGTGATCTTCGGCATCCTGTCCGATCGCATCGGCCGCAAGCCGATCATTCTGGGGGGCTGCCTGATTGCCGCCCTGACCTACTTCCCGATCTTCAGCGCACTCACACACTATGCGAACCCGGCGCTGGAAGCAGCACTGAAGAATTCGCCGGTGGTGGTGACGGCCGATCCCGCAACCTGCCAGTTCCAGTTCAACCCAACCGGCACCAAGAAATTCACCTCGTCCTGCGACATCGTGAAAGCCAAGCTCGCCGCAGCTTCGGTGGCCTACTCCAATGAAGCCGCACCAGCCGGCAGCGTGGCGAGCGTGAAGGTGGGCGACACCGTGATCCAGTCGTATGACGCGACCGGCCTGTCGAAGGAAGAGGCAACGGCGAAGGACAAGGCACTGACCAAGGAATTGACGGACGCGATCAAGGCGCACGGCTATCCGACCAAGGCCGATCCGGACCAGATCAACTATCCGATGACGCTGTTGCTACTGTTCATCCTGGTGCTGTACGTCACCATGGTGTACGGCCCGATCGCCGCCATGCTGGTGGAAATGTTCCCGACCCGCATCCGCTATACGTCGATGTCGTTGCCGTATCACATCGGCAACGGCTGGTTTGGCGGCCTGCTGCCGACGACGGCGTTCGCACTGGTGGCGTATAAGGGCGATATCTATTACGGCCTGTGGTATCCGATCGCAGTTGCCGCGATGACCTTCATCGTCGGACTGCTGTTCGTGCGAGAGACGAAGGACAACGACATCTACGCCAACGACTGACACGCGAAACGTTTTCAAGTCTCAGGAAGTCCATTGGGCTGTCGGCGGCGAGCGACAGCCCTTTTTTCTTTCCGCGAGCGCTTTTTGGTCGCAATTTGCTCTGTCCAAACGGCACAGGATTTGATATTGTCTTGTTGCTAATATATTCGCTGTCTACGCTGGCGCAACGTTCCATGACATCAAGTTTTTTCACTCCTCGCATCGGCACACCGCTGTCGGCTTCCGCCACAAAAATCATGCTATTGGGCTCGGGAGAGCTCGGCAAGGAGGTGGTCATCGCCTTGCAACGGCTTGGCGTGGAGGTTATCGCGGTCGATCGTTACGCCGATGCGCCGGGCCACCAGGTGGCACATCGCGCCTATGTGATCGACATGACGGACGGTGTACAACTGGCCGAGCTGATCAATCAGGAAAAGCCGCAACTCATCGTGCCGGAAATCGAGGCGATTGCCACCGGCACGCTGGTCGAACTCGAAAAAGCCGGACTCGTGCATGTCGTGCCGACCGCGCGCGCCACCAGCCTCACGATGGATCGTGAAGGCATCCGGCGACTGGCGGCTGAAGAACTCGATGTGCCGACTTCTCCCTATCGTTTCGCCGATAACCTGGCGGAATTGAAAGCGGGCTGCACGGCGGTCGGCTTTCCCTGCGTGGTGAAACCGGTCATGTCGTCCTCCGGCAAGGGACAGTCGAAGTTGAACGGGCCGGAGGACGTCGAAGCCGCTTGGCAACACGCTGCCAGTGGCGGACGTGTGGATGCCGGCCGCGTGATCGTCGAAGGCTTTGTCGATTTCGATTACGAGATCACCTTGCTGACCGTGCGCGCGCTCGGCGTCGGCGGCGCAGTGCAGACGCATTTTTGCGAGCCGATCGGCCATGTGCAGGTCGGTGGCGATTACGTCGAATCCTGGCAACCGCAGCCGATGCCGTCTCTCGCGCTGCAAAAGGCGCGCGACATCGCCAAACGCGTGACGGACAATCTTGGCGGCTTAGGCCTGTTTGGCGTCGAACTGTTCGTCAAAGGCGATATGGTGTGGTTCTCGGAGGTCAGCCCGCGTCCGCATGACACCGGCATGGTGACCATGGCAAGCCAGGAACAAAGCGAATTCGAGTTGCATGCCAAAGCCATCCTCGGCCTGCCGGTGAATGTCGCGCTGCGTACGCCGGCCGCATCTGCCGTGATCTACGGCCAGCACGAGGGCAAGGTCATTGCATTCGAAGGTGTGGCAGAAGCACTGCAGGTACCGGGCGCCGACGTCCGCCTGTTCGGCAAGCCTGAATCCTTCGCCCGCCGCCGCATGGGCGTGGCGCTGGCCGGCGCCGCTGATGTCGAGACCGCCCGGGAACGAGCGAAACTGGCTGCGGCCAAAGTCCGTCCGGTTGTTGCAGAACGATGAGACTGCTGCGTTTTCGCCAACTTGATGTCGTCACCGGCAGTGAAATCTTTCGTGTAGTCTCCCTGCTGCTGTTCGGTACGCTGCTGTTCCATATCGGGCTGTTGCTGTACGCCACGGAATTGACGTTGTCTTCATCGGGGCTGGTCGCACTCGCCGCCCTGATCATTCTGTTTTTCGTTTCGGTCGTCCGCTGCCTGTGGCCGCGCCACATGGTGCTCGGAGACAAGACGCTGCTCGGCGAGATGGTGATCGCCACGGTATGCATTGTCACGCTGTCCCTGCACAAGTCGATGCCGAACTTGCCGATTCCTTGGCTGATCGCAGTGGCAGGCGTCTATCCGCTGATGCTACCGCGTGTGACCGCCGGCGTGATGATCACGATCGTGGCGATTATTGGTTATTGGCTCAACACGCATTTGCACGTACGCATTGGCGGCTGGCTGCCCGATTTGTTCGCCACGCTGTGCATTGGCGGCCTTGCCGTTTTCCTCTCGCGCATTCTCATGGTGAACCGTGCGGCAATTCACCGTGCCCGCACCAACGAACGCCGCTTCAACGCGATCGCGCGCGTAACGCGCCATGTGTTCATCATCACCGATAGCGGCTACCAGATGAAGTATGCCAATCCGGCGCTGCAGGAAGTCATCGGCTATTCCTACGAAGAAGTCGTGGACAACGGCATCAAGCCCGTCCTGCACCCGGAAGACGAGGAAGAACACAAGCGTAAACTGCGCTACCTGCGCGATACACCGCATAGCACCATCTTTTCGCGTCATCGCACGCGCCACAAGGATGGGCATTGGGTGTGGCTTGAAACGCACGGCTACAACATGCTGCACGACAGCGCAATCAATGGACTCGTCTTCAGCCTTGAAGACATCACGCTGCGCAAGGACGCAGAGCTGAAATTGCAGGAAGAAACTGCCCTGCTGCGCAGCGTGCTCGATCTCAATCCCACGATGATCTACGCCAAGGACACCGAGGGCCGCTACACCATCAGCAATTTGAGCTTCCAGAAGCTGTTCGGCTACTCCAGTGAAGACGAACTGCGCGGCAAGACCGCGTATGAACTACTCGCCAGCCGCGAACAGGAAGGCGACCAGCGCAGCGCGCTTGAAGTTGCCGCCGAAATCGAGGCGCAAGACCGTCACATCATCGATACAGGCGCACCCTTGCAGAACCTCGAATTGAAAGGTTTCTGGCGCAACGATCTTGACCGTTGGTATCGCACCGACAAATATCCGCTGCGTGACACCCAAGGCCGCATCATCGGCGTGCTGGGCATCACGCGCGACGTTACGGAACGCAAGCATTACGAAACCCGCATCGAATACCAGACGATGCACGATTCGCTGACCAGCCTGCCGAACCGCCGCTTCCTGGTGAAGAAAATGGCGACTGCGATCGAGGAAAGCCGGCAGCGTCAGGCAAGCCTCACGCTGCTGTTCTGCGATCTCGATTTTTTCAAGAGCGTCAACGATACGCATGGCCACGACTTCGGCGACAAATGCCTGGTCGAAACGGCACGTCGTATCGTGGCTGCCGTAGCGCCGGACGATTTTGTCGCGCGTTTCGGCGGCAACGAATTCGTGGTGCTGACCAATGCCTCGCTGGCTGAAGCCACCGTCAAGGCGGACGCCATCATGTATGCCGTATCGCAACCGCTGGTCTTCAATGACGTCGTGGTGAAGCTGCAGACCAGCATCGGCATTGCCCAGCTCAGCTCCGACCATCGCACCCCCGCGGAATTGATTCAGGATGCGGATGCGGCGATGTACCAGGCCAAGGAACGCGGCCGCAACCGCGCTGCGATCTACGATGCGGCACTGCAAAGCCAGTCGACACGCCAGGCACGCATGGACGTCGCGCTGCGCTTCGCGCTCGAACGCAACGAATTCAGCGTGGCCTATCAGCCGAAGATCATGCTGGCCGACGGCACGCTGAAAGGCTTCGAACTGCTGCTGCGCTGGAACAGTCCCGAATACGGATTGGTGTCGCCTAACGAATTCATTCCGATTGCAGAAACATCGGGGCTGGTCGTACCGATCGGCATGTGGGCGATGGAACAGGCATGCCGCCAGCTGGCGCAGTGGCAGTCAACCTACGCCGGCATCGGCCACATCAGCGTAGCGGTCAACGTCTCGATGCGACAGCTACTGCAGGCCTCCTTCCTGCCAGAGGTGCGCCGCATCCTCGATTCCAGCGGTGTCATTCCGCAGACCCTGGAACTGGAACTGACGGAGACCTCTGCGATGGCCAATCCGCTGCAGACAATCGAGAATCTCGCAATGCTGAAAAAACTGGGGCTCTGTCTTGCGCTGGACGACTTCGGCACCGGTTATTCCTCGCTTGCCTACCTGCAGAAGCTGCCAATCGATATCCTGAAAATCGACAAGACTTTTGTCCATGGCCTGGGCACCGACAAGAACGACATGCAGATCATCCGGCTGATCATGGCGCTAGCACAGGCACTGAACCTCGAAACCATCGCCGAAGGGGTGGAAACTTCCGAGCACATCGAAGAACTGCGCAAGATCGGCTGCCATATCGGTCAAGGCTATTTCTTTTCTGCGCCACTGACGGCCGAAGAAGCCACCCGCCTGGTCGCATCTCCCCGCAAGTTCGCGTTGTAGATACCGCAGTCCCAGGATCATGGGATTGCCGCTCGCGCAAGCAATCGTTAATCTCCCGCTGCCGATCATCAATGGAGAACGATTTGATCCACCGCCATCTGGCACGCGCCTGCGCCCGGCGCCCGAACCACGCTGCGCATACGGGCCGCATCACGGCCTGGTGCGGCTGGGCCGCTCTTCTGTTCGGTGTTCTGCGCAAATCGGCAGCCCCCGACACGCTTGCGAGATTCGACCTCGTATTCCCCGCTTGGTGGATTCCCGAAGATGTTTCCGGCTTTGTGGCTGCGGCGGCTTTGGTATTGGCCGGCGTGGCGCTATGGGCATATGCGACGCATTGCGTTCACGCCGAAAACGAAAAAGTCTGATATCCGGCTGCGATCAGCATTCGCTCGCCGTGTTGATGCGGATAGCCCTAGCGCAAGAGCGAAGCAGTGAAGAGACTGTGAGCAGCGCGTGAACAAATAAATGCATTTTTAGCTTCCAATACAAAATATTCGCTGCTATAATTTTGTCTTTCGCGGCTGTAGCTCAGCTGGATAGAGTACTTGGCTACGAACCAAGGGGTCGTGGGTTCGATTCCTGCCAGCCGCACCATACATAACGGGTCAGTGTCACAAGCACTGACCCGTTTTCATTTTCCTCCCGCCTTTCCTCGCATCGCTCCTGTTTGGTGTTGCATTTCGCATCATGCGCTTGCGCGATTTTCTGGTTGCGCCACAATACGCGGCAATCGAATGCGCCCGAAGCTTCTCCCGCATTTTCCATATATCGCACGAGGAACTGATCATCGATACCATCGCCGCAGAATGGTTGCCGGTCATCTTGCAAGGATCGTCCAGCGAGATTTACGTGCTTGACTGCGAAACGCTACGCTTCCGCTACGCTAATCCGGCCGCACTGGCCAATCTGCAATACAGTGCCGACGATCTGGCAGGAATGAATTTCACCGCGTTGGCATCATCGCAAGCCGATGCCCAAAGCATGCAATCGATGCGCGCGCTGTGCCGCGGCCGTCAAGCAAGCATGCAATGGAACACGATTCACTTGCGCAAGGACGGCAGTTGCTATCCGATCGAGTTCCGGCTGTTTTTTCTGCACGCATCCAGCGGCCCGGTCGTCATCGCGATCGGCAATGACGTCAGCTCGCGCGACGAGTCGGACAAGGCATTGCGTGCGCGCGATTCGCGCCTGAACGCGATGGTTTCGAATAC
>DATAHI010000215.1:0-4310 GCA_036263255.1 Oxalicibacterium sp.
AATTCGGGCTGGCGCGTAACAAGATTCGCGAAATCGCGTTCCGCGGCGAGATCCCTGGCCTGACCAAGGCGAGCTGGTAATAGGAGAAACGTAAATGAGCATGAGTGATCCTATCGCCGATATGCTGACTCGCATCCGCAACGCGCAGATGGTTGAGAAGGTTTCGGTGACGATGCCCTCGTCGAAAGTCAAGGTTGCGATCGCGCAAGTCCTGAAGGATGAAGGCTATATCGACGATTTCGCAGTGAAGGCTGAAGGTGCGAAGTCGGAATTGAACATCGCGTTGAAGTACTACGCTGGCCGTCCGGTTATCGAGCGTCTCGAACGCGTCTCGAAGCCTGGTCTGCGTGTGTACCGCGGCCGCAACGACATTCCTCAGGTGATGAATGGCCTGGGCGTTGCGATCGTTTCGACGCCGAAGGGTGTGATGACCGACCGCAAGGCGCGCGCTACTGGCGTGGGCGGCGAAGTCATCTGCTACGTCGCTTAAGACCGAAGGGAGAAGAAACATGTCTCGAGTAGGTAAAAGCCCGATCGCGCTGCAAGGCGCAGAAGTGGCCCTGAGCGACGAGCGCATTACCGTCAAGGGCCCGCTGGGTACGATTTCGCAGGCTGCTAACAGCCTGGTGAAGGTGGTAAACGACAACGGCACGCTGAAGTTTGAGCCGGTTGACGAAAGCCGCGAAGCAAATGCGATGTCGGGCACGATGCGCGCGCTGGTCGCGAACATGGTGCAAGGCGTGACCAAGGGTTTCGAGCGCAAGCTGACGCTGGTTGGCGTTGGTTATCGTGCGCAAGCGCAAGGCGACAAGCTGAACCTGTCGCTGGGTTTCTCGCACCCGGTGGTGCACCAGATGCCGGAAGGCGTCAAGGCAGAAACCCCGTCGCAAACCGAAATCGTGATCAAGGGGATCAACAAGCAACAAGTTGGCCAGGTCGCTGCAGAAGTGCGCGGCTATCGTCCGCCGGAGCCCTATAAGGGCAAGGGCGTGCGCTATGCCAACGAGGTTGTGATCCTCAAAGAAACGAAGAAGAAGTAAGGGTGCGCAATCATGGATAAGACTCAATCACGCCTGCGCCGCGCTCGTCAGACGCGTATCAAGATCGCTGAGCTGCAAGTCGCGCGTCTGGCCGTGCATCGCACGAACACGCACATCTATGCGCAAGTGTTCTCGCCGTGCGGCACCAAGGTGCTCGCCAGCGCGTCGACGCTCGAAGCCGAAGTGCGTGCGCAATTGGCCGACCAGTCGGGCAAGGGTGGCAATGTTGCCGCTGCGACCCTGATCGGCAAGCGCATCGCAGAAAAGGCTAAGGCTGCCGGCATCGAATCCGTCGCCTTCGACCGCTCGGGTTTCCGCTACCACGGCCGCGTGAAAGCGCTGGCTGATGCGGCGCGCGAAGCCGGGCTCAAGTTCTAAGGAAGGAATTCGTCATGGCAAAGATGCAAGCGAAAGTTCAGGCTGACGAACGCGACGACGGCCTCCGCGAAAAGATGATTTCGGTCAACCGCGTGACCAAGGTCGTGAAGGGTGGCCGTATTCTCGGTTTCGCCGCACTGACCGTGGTTGGCGACGGTGATGGCCGCGTCGGCATGGGCAAGGGCAAGGCCAAGGAAGTTCCGGTCGCTGTTCAGAAGGCAATGGAACAAGCCCGCCGCAACATGTTCAAGGTGCCGCTCAAGAACGGTACGCTACAACACGAAGTGCACGGCAAGCACGGCGCATCGACGGTTCTCCTCGCTCCGGCGAAGGACGGTACCGGCGTGATCGCTGGCGGCCCGATGCGCGCAGTGTTCGACGTGATGGGCGTGCAAAACGTTGTGGCCAAGAGCCACGGTTCGACGAACCCGTACAACCTCGTTCGTGCGACGCTGGATGGTCTGCGCAAGCAGTCGACGCCGGCTGACATCGCCGCGAAGCGTGGTAAGTCTGTCGAAGACATTCTGGGCTAAGGTGGTCACCATGTCTGATAAAACTGTCAAGGTTCAGCTCGTCAAGAGCCTGATTGGGACCCGCGAATCGCACCGCGCCACGGTGCGCGGTCTTGGCCTGCGTCGTCTGAACTCGGTTAGCGAGCTGCAGGACACGCCGGCTGTGCGCGGCATGATCAACAAGGTCTCGTACCTCGTTAAGGTCATCGGCTAAGCGGCCGTTCGGGCACTCAAGGAGTTGATAATGGAATTGAATAACCTGAAGCCGGCTGAAGGCGCGAAGCACGCAAAGCGTCGCGTTGGTCGCGGCATCGGCTCCGGCCTCGGCAAGACCGCTGGCCGTGGTCACAAGGGTCAAAAATCGCGTTCGGGTGGCTTCCACAAGGTCGGCTTCGAAGGCGGTCAGATGCCGCTGCAACGCCGCTTGCCGAAGCGTGGCTTTACCTCGCTGACGAAGGAATTCGTTGGTGAAGTGCGTCTCGGTGATCTGGAAAAGCTGCCGGTCGACGAGATCGATCTGTTGGCACTGAAGCAAGCCGGTCTGATCGGCGAACTGATGACCAGCGCGAAGATCATTGCGACGGGCGAGCTGAAGCGCAAGGTCGTTGTGAAGGGACTCGGTGCGACGAAGGGCGCGCGCGCTGCGATCGAAGCAGCTGGCGGTTCTTTCGCCGAGTAACGTGCAAGTCGATTGCCGTCACTAGCATTTGCATCGGAGAAGGTTCTTGGCTAACAGCCCGAGTCTCGCAAAACCCGGTCGAAGCGCGGCGAAGTTTGGCGATCTGCGTCGGCGTGCAGTGTTCCTGCTGCTGGCGCTGGTCGTCTACCGTATTGGCGCGCATATTCCGGTGCCGGGTATCGACCCGGACCAGCTGGCAAAGTTGTTTCAGAGCCAGTCGGGCGGCATCCTTGGCATGTTCAACATGTTCTCGGGTGGCGCACTTTCGCGGTTCACGATTTTCGCGCTTGGGATCATGCCGTACATCTCGGCGTCGATCATCATGCAGTTGCTGGCGATCGTCTCGCCGCAGCTCGAAGCGTTGAAGAAGGAAGGTCAGGCAGGTCAACGGAAGATTACGCAGTACACGCGTGTCTTTACGGTGGTTCTGGCGACGTTCCAGGCTTTCGGTATCGCTGTTGCGCTGGAGAATCAGCCGGCACTGGTGATCGATCCTGGCATGGTCTTCCGGCTGACGACGGTTGTGACGCTCGTGACCGGTACGATGTTCCTGATGTGGCTCGGTGAGCAAATCACGGAACGCGGTCTGGGTAACGGTATTTCGATCATTATTTTCGGCGGCATTGCAGCGGGTTTCCCCAATGCGATCGGTGGTCTCTTCGAACTGGTTCGTACTGGCTCGATGAGCATCATTTCGGCGATCATCGTGGTCGCGCTGATTGCAGCTGTGACGTATCTGGTGGTGTTCATCGAACGCGGCCAGCGCAAGATTCTTGTGAACTACGCGAAGCGGCAAGTTGGCAACAAGATTTACGGTGGACAGTCGTCGCATCTGCCGCTGAAGTTGAACATGTCGGGTGTGATTCCGCCGATCTTCGCATCGTCGATCATCCTGTTCCCGGCAACTATCCTGAACTGGTTCAGTTCGGGGTCGCGGACTGGTTGGTTCGCGGACACGCTGCACAACGTGGCTGAAGCGCTCAAGCCCGGTCAACCGGTGTACGTGTTGCTGTATGCGTTGGCGATCGTATTCTTCTGCTTCTTCTACACCGCACTGGTGTTTAACAGCAGGGAAACGGCCGACAACCTGAAAAAGAGTGGCGCTTTCGTCCCAGGTATTCGCCCGGGCGATCAGACGGCGCGATATATCGACCGCATCCTCACGCGTCTGACGCTGGCCGGTGCGATCTACATCGTGTTCGTTTGCCTGCTGCCCGAATTTCTGGTTCTGCGCTGGAACGTGCCGTTTTATTTTGGTGGAACGTCGCTGCTGATCATTGTCGTCGTCACAATGGATTTCATGGCGCAGGTGCAGTCGTACGTTATGTCGCAACAGTATGAATCGCTGCTAAAGAAAGCTAATTTCAAAGGCGGCGGCGTCCCGATGCGTTGAAAGGACTTATGGCCAAAGACGATGTTATCCAGATGCAGGGTGAAGTCATCGAAAACCTGCCTAACGCTACCTTCAGGGTGAAGCTGGAAAACGGCCATGTCGTATTGGGACACATATCCGGGAAGATGCGGATGCACTACATCCGAATCTTGCCGGGCGACAAGGTAACGGTTGAATTGACGCCTTACGATCTGTCGCGTGCGCGGATCGTGTTCCGGGCGAAGTGATTTGAAAAAAGGGTAATATCATGAAAGTGATGGCATCGGTTAAGCGCATTTGCCGCAATTGCAAGATCATCAAGCGCAAAG
>DATAHI010000216.1:0-16039 GCA_036263255.1 Oxalicibacterium sp.
CCTCGCACATAAAGTGAGTGCACGATCATGATAGGTCGCGCATTGGCGAAATACCAGAAGCGCGAAGGTGCGCTGCCTAATATTTTTGCAGTGCGCAGATTGCCCTACAAGTGTCGAGCAAAACCGCATACCAGATGCCGCCGCATCGGCGCAGCCGGTATGCGTAGAGAATTAGGCGCGATTTCGTGCCAACGCAATCGGCCGCTACGCGCTGTCCTTGATCAGGATGCAGTTCTCATGCAATGCTCGCGCCCTTCTTGCGCAAGAGTTCGCGCAACGCGGAACGGTGGCAGTGCGTCTCATCCTCGCAATAGCAACCGACGGAAAAATCGGTGTGATGCGACAGTGCTGCCAGCGTTTCGATCAGATGCACACTTTCCGGCCGTGCCATTTCGGCACGGTATTCACGAAAGAAGTTCTGCCATTGCGCGGGCGTGGTGGCCCTGAGCGCGATGCGCAAAGTTTCATCGCTGGGTGACAGATTCGGCAGCCACACGTCGTACCAGTTGCGTTTGGCAAATTCCGATTTCGGCACGCCGCGAGGCGGACGCCGCACCGTCCCGATGCGCAAGCCTTCTCCGTCGCCGCGCGGGCTTCCCAATTTGACGATACGAACCGCCATTTCCTCTACGCTCCATTGCAAATATCAACTAGATGACTGGCGCCATCGACAGTTCCGTTCGATCCGATGCATCAACGCTGCATCGATTCCCATACTTTCTGCAAACGCTTGACCGAGACCGGCATCGGTGTACGCAGTTCCTGAGCAAACAACGACACGCGCAGCTCTTCCAGCAACCAGCGATACTCCGCCATCTTGGGATCGCCATGTCTGTCCTTCAACGCACGCTGCCACGGCTGTGCGGCCTGCTGCCACTCGGACATGGCCTTCGCATCGCGTGCAGGATCGGCGCGCAGTTTGTCGATTCGCGTAGCGATCGCCTTCAGATAGCGTGGAAAATGCGCGAGCTGCGCATAGTCGGTGTCCGCAACGAAACGCTTGCCGATCAGTTGCTGCAGTTGCGACTGCATGTCGTTGAACGACTGCGTGTGCACCTTCACTGACTGCAGCTTCTTCGGCAACGCATGATATTCCGCCAGAATTGTGCCGACGAGGCGTGCGATTTCGTTGATCAGCAGACCGAGCCGCGCCTTGCCTTCATCGCGCCGTGCGTTGAACTGCTGCGCATTCTTCGGCACCGGGTCCTGCAGACAGGCGCGCTCCAATCCCATCTCGATGATCTGATCGCGCAATTCCTCTTGCGTGCCGAGCGCCATGAACTGCATGCCCATCTGCTGCAGGCCAGGGATGTTTTTGTCGAGGAATTTCAGCTGCTCCTTCAACTGCAACGCGAACAGGCGGCGCAGGCCGATGCGATGCACACGTGCCGCCTCATCCGGGTCGTCGAAGACTTCGATGTCGCAATGAGTCTTCCGGTCGACCAACGCGGGAAAGCCGATCAGCGTTTGCTTGCCGCGCTGGATTTCCAGCAGTTCCGGCAATTCGCCGAAGGTCCAGCCGGTGAGATTCTGATGCTGCGCATTGGAGGATGCTGCATTTCCCGATGCCGCCTTCGCTGCGGCTGCTGCGGGCTTGCCGTCCTGCTCGTTCGCGTTGGCGACGGTCGTCGGCGCCGTGTTTTCTGCCAGCCGCTGGAAGCTCTCGCGTGCCTGCCCCCCGAGTTCAGCGCGCAACACGCCGAGATTGCGGCCCATCTCCAGTTGCCGGCCATGCTCGTCGATCACCTTGAAGTTCATGAAGTGATGCGCGGGCAACGTTTCGAGCTTGTAATCGCTAGTCTTCGTCATCACCGTGGTCTGCTCGCGCACGTCTGCGATCACCGCATCGAGCAGGCTACCGCGGCCGAAGATGCGCTTCTCTTGCACGCGATCGCAGAAACCGGCGGCATAGTCGGGCAGAGGCACGCAATGACGGCGCAGCTTCTGCGGCAGCGACTTCAGCAGCAGATGCACTTTCTCCTTCAGCATGCCGGGTACCAGCCATTCGCTGCGCTCAGCCGAGACCTGATTCAATGCGTACAGCGGCACGGTGAGCGTCACGCCGTCGCGCGGCGAACCGGGTTCGAAGTGGTAGCTGAGTCCCATCTCGATGCCGGCGACATTCATCACCTTCGGAAAGAGCTCGGTCGTCACACCCGCCGCTTCGTGTCGCATCAGATCGTCGCGGTTCAGGTACAGCAGCTTCGGTTCCTGTGCGGACGCATCCTTGTACCACTTCTCGAAGCCGATGCCGTTCACCACGTCGGCCGGAATCTGCTTGTCGTAGAAGGCGGCGATTAGGTCGTCGTCGACCAGCACGTCGAGTCGGCGCGACTTGTGTTCTAGGTTTTCGATCTCGCGCACTAGCTTGTGGTTGTGCGCAAAGAACGGTGCGCGCGTATCGAAGTCGCCGCCGACCAGCGCATCGCGGATGAAGATTTCGCGCGCTTCAGTCGGATTGATCAGGCCGTAGTTGATGCGGCGCTGGCTGTAGACAACCAGGCCGTATAGCGTTGCGCGCTCGTACGCGGAAACCTGTGCACTGCGCTTTTCCCAGCGCGGTTCGCCGTAGGACTTTTTCAGCAGATGCCCGGCCACGCGTTCCAGCCATTCCGGCTGGATCTGCGCGATGCAGCGCGCGTACAGTCGCGTGGTCTCGACCAGGTCGGCCGCCATGATCCATTTGCCGGCTTTCTTCGACAGCGAGGAGCCGGGCCAGATGTGGAACTTGATGCCGCGCGCACCGAGGTAATGCGGCTCGTCCTCGGACTTGAAGCCGATGTTGCCGAGCAGGCCGGTCAGCAGCGCCGTGTGCAGCTGCTCGTACGTCGCCGGCAATTCGTTCAAGCGCCAGCCTTGCTCGCGCACGATGGTCAGCAATTGTGAATGCACGTCGCGCCACTCGCGCAGCCGTAGCTGCGACAGGAAGTTGGCGCGGCATTCCTCCTGCAATTGACGGTTCGTCTTCTTGTGTTCAATCGCGTTCTCGAACCACTTCCAGATTTTCAGGTAGCTGAGGAATTCGGATTTCTCGTCTGCGAATTTCTTGTGCGCGGTATCGGCGGCATTCTGCGCTTCAATCGGCCGGTCGCGCGGGTCCTGCACGGACAGTGCGGACGCAATGATCAGCATCTCCGTCAGGCAGGCGTTCTGCCGCGCGGCCAGGATCATGCGGCCGACGCGCGGGTCGAGCGGCAGGCGTGCCAGATCGCGCCCGAGTTTTGTGAGCTTGTTGTCGTCGTCGACTGCACCCAATTCCTGCAGCAACTGATAGCCGTCAGCAATCGCGCGGCCGAGCGGCGGCTCGATGAAGGGAAATTCCTCAACGTCCGTCAAGTGCAGCGACTTCATCCGCAGGATGACCGCGGCGAGCGAGGAACGTAGAATTTCGGGATCGGTGAATTTCGGCCGCAGCAGATAATCCTGTTCATCGTACAGACGTATGCAAACGCCGGCGGCGACGCGGCCGCAACGGCCGGCGCGCTGATTTGCTGCAGATTGCGCGACCGGCTCGATCTGCAACTGCTCGACCTTGTTGCGATAGCTGTAGCGCTTGACGCGCGCGAGACCGGCATCGACCACGTAGCGGATGCCGGGGACCGTCAGCGACGTTTCGGCGACGTTGGTCGCCAGCACGATGCGGCGTGCATTGGTCGGCTTGAAGATGCGTTCCTGTTCCTGCGCCGACAAACGGGCGAACAAGGGCAGGATTTCAACGTGCGGCGGATGGTGCTTGCGCAAGGCTTCCGCCGCATCGCGGATCTCTCGCTCGCCAGGCAGGAAGACCAACACGTCGCCGGAACCGATGCGCGCCAGTTCGTCGACGGCATCGACCACTGCATCCATCAAATCGCGTTGTCCGCGCTCCTTGGCTGCGAGCGCGGAGCGGCGCGCCTGTGCGGCATCCGCGCTTGCGTTTGAATTCGCGTTCGGGCTTGCGCCGGCATTCTTGTCATAAGGCTCGATCGGCCGGTAGCGTATCTCGACCGGATACAGGCGTCCCGACACTTCGATCACCGGCGGCAGCTTGTCGCCGCGCACGAAATGCCGCGCGAAACGCTCGGCATCGATGGTGGCAGAAGTAATGATGACTTTCAGGTCAGGCCGCTTCGGCAGCAGCTGCTTCAGGTACCCAAGCAGGAAATCGATGTTCAGGCTGCGTTCGTGCGCCTCGTCGATGATGATGGTGTCGTACTGGCGCAGCAAGGGATCGGTCTGCGTTTCGGCCAGCAGGATGCCGTCGGTCATCAGCTTGATCCACGCGCCACCGCTCAGCGTATCGTTGAAGCGCACCTTGTAGCCGACGTGTTCGCCCAATGGCGAATTCAACTCCTGCGCGATGCGCTTGGCGGTCGACGAGGCGGCGATGCGGCGCGGCTGCGTGTGGCCGATCAAGCCGTTTTCACCGCGGCCCAGTTCGAGGCAGATCTTTGGCAACTGCGTGGTCTTGCCGGAACCGGTCTCACCGCTGACGATGACCACTTGGTTGTCGCGGATCGCGTTGGCAATGTCCTCGCGCTTGCCGGAAACCGGCAGCTCTTCAGGGAATGTAACGGGCGGCAGCGGATTACGCACGGGCGGCCGGCGCTCCGGTGACGCGGCTGGCTTTGCTTGCTTGCCATCGGGACGATTGCGTGCGGATTGCGGAGTTTGCGGCTTGTTTTCAGATGCGGACATGTGGCCGGAATTATACAGAGCGCCTACCATCTCCGCCCGTGCCGCAGTGTTGCTGTGGTTATAATGCCGAGCATGGAAAACGCCGAACAATTCGTCCAGTGGCTGCGCTCGGTCGCGCCGTACATCCATGCGTTTCGCGGCAAGACCTTCGTCGTCGCCTTTCCGGGCGAACTGGTGACAGCCGGCGCGCTGCCGGTGCTTGCACACGACCTGTCGCTGTTGCACGCACTCGGCATCAAGGTCGTCATCGTGTACGGCTCGCGTCCGCAGGTGGCGGAGCAACTCGCACTGCGCAATGTCGAGGGCCGCTTCCACAATGGAGTACGTATTACCGACAGTTCCGCGCTCGAATGCGCGAAGGAAGCCGCCGGCGAGCTGCGTCTCGACATCGAAGCCGCGTTCAGCCAGGGCCTGCCGAACACCCCAATGGCGCATTCGGAAATCCGCATCATCTCCGGCAATTTCGTCACGGCGCGCCCGCTCGGCGTGATCGACGGCGTTGACCACGAACTGACTGGCGTCGTGCGCAAGGTGGCTTATGAAGCGATCCAGCCGATCCTGAATGCCGGCGGTCTGGTGCTGCTGTCGCCGCTAGGCTTCTCGCCGACCGGCGAAGTCTTCAACCTGACGATGGAAGACGTCGCTGTTTCGGCCGCCGCCGCGCTGCGCGCAGACAAGCTGATCTTCATCACCGAAACGCCGATGATGAAGGATCTCGGCGGCGCCGAAATCCGCGAACTGTCTTCACACCAGGCAGCGGCCGTGCTCGAACACGAATGCATTCCGGACGATGCCGCCTTCTATCTGAAGCATGCGATGCAGGCCTGCAATGCCGGTGTCGAGCGCGCGCACATTGTGCCCTTCTCGATGGACGGCTCGGCGCTGCTCGAATTGTTCACGCACGACGGCGTCGGCACCATGGTGACTTTCGAGAACATTGAGAGCCTGCGCGACGCGACGATCGACGACGTCGGCGGCATCATCAAGCTGATCGAACCTTATGAAGCGGACGGCACGCTGGTCAAGCGTGGCCGTGAATTGATCGAACGGGAGATTGGTCATTTCTCGGTCATCGAACACGATGGCGTGATCTTCGGCTGCGCAGCGCTCTACCCTTTCCCTGCCGAAGGCATGGCGGAAATGGCCTGCCTGATCGTCAGCCCCGATTCGCAGGCTCAAGGCGACGGCGAACGCCTGTTGAAGCACATGGAAAACCGCGCCCGTGCCGCGGGGCTGAAGAAACTGTTCGTGCTGACGACGCGCACTGCACACTGGTTCCTGAAGCGCGGTTTCGCACCGGCAACCGTGGACGACCTGCCGAAGGATAGGCAACATATGTACAACTGGCAGCGCAAATCGCTCGTCTTCATCAAGAAACTCTAGAATTGCGGCCGTCGCTCCCATATGCGGCGGCCTTGTTCAACATGCCGCGCAATACACCAATACGCGCCGGCCTTTACAAGGAAGCAGAAAAATGACTCGCATGATTCATTGCGTCAAACTCGACAAGGAAGCCGAAGGTCTGGACTTTCCACCGTATCCCGGTGAACTGGGCAAGCGCATTTATGAAAGCGTGTCGAAGGAAGCTTGGGCCGCCTGGCTCAAGCACCAGACGATGCTGGTCAATGAAAACCGCCTGAATCTGGCCGACGTCCGCGCGCGCAAATATCTGGCCGACCAGATGGAGAAGCATTTCTTCGGCGGCGGTGCAGATCAGGCTTCCGGTTACGTGCCGCCGAGCTATTAAGCGCCATGCGCGCGTAAAAAAGCCCGCCATCCGGCGGGCTTTTTTTATCAGGAGCCAGTTCAGTAGAACTTCACTTCGCCGGTCTTTACGTCCAGCATGGCGCCCACCACCTTGATCTGGTTTTTCGCGGCCATGTCACGCAGCACAGGACTCTGCGCCAGCACATCCTGCACGGTCAGATGCACGTTCTTCTCGGCGACGGCATTGACGAACGGATAGTTGTGCGAGCTGCGGTCCGACCCGCCGACGTTCGGCGTCGCTTTCACTGCCGGTTCGATCTTGGCGAGCAAGCCCGTCAGGTTGCCGAGTTCGACATGGTCGCACGCACCCTTTACCGCGCCGCAGGAGGTATGGCCCAGGACCACGATCAGCTTGGCGCCGGCCACCTTCGCGGCGTATTCGAGGCTGCCCAGAATGTCCGGATTGACGACGTTGCCGGCAACGCGCATTTCAAATGCATCGCCCAAACCGAGGTCGAACACCTGGGCCGGAGAAGAACGCGAATCGATGCAGCTGATGATGCTGGCAAACGGGTACTGTCCGTCCTTGCCGGTCGTCTTGACCTGCATCGGCATGTCATAGTTCAGCGGCTTGCCGGCGACGAAGCGCGCATTGCCATCCTTCAGCAATTGCAAGGCCTGGTCCGCACTGATTTGCTGCTGCAGCGCCTGCGTCATGACCGCCGGGTGTCCTGCGGCCTGCGGTTGCAGCGGCTGCTGCGCGCAGGCAGCCAAGCCGAGTGCCGCGACAAACGCGGCGACCGTACGCATGCGAACCACACCCTTGGAAAAATGCATCGTTCTTCTCCTTTGATTGATTGTCGAAACGTTAATTAAACGCGCACCGAATTTTAAATAAACACCAACATTCGGTGCGAACAATCTTCTTCGTTTTTGCCGGAGAGGACGCTCGGGATTTCCTGATTAGCGAGAAAAACTGAAGAAACTAGCGGGCAGGCGGGCTGCTGCTGCGCATCGGCTGTGTGGCAACCAGAATTTCGCGCAGCAAAAAGACAAAGCTGGCGACGAGGCACACCATTGCCAGCACGAACGATGCGGCGATGAACTTGGAAAGATCGATGTTCAAGGCGTCACCGACAAACAATGCGACGATCACCAGCGAGACCATCAGCGCGCAGGCGGTGGACAAGGTAATCGCGCGATTGATCAGATGCGAACGCGCATACAGCGTATCGAGCTCGCCCTGATATTCCGCATGGTGCGCATCGTCCGGCATGCGCAGCCTGTCTTCAAGAATGCGAGAACGGTCGACGATACGGCCGAGCCGGTTGGTCAGTACGGTCAGATTGGTGCCCACGCCGGTCAGCAGAAACACCGGAGCAACGGAAAGCTGAATGATGTGGCCGATATCGCTGATTTCGATGTGCATGCTCATCAGAACGGAGAAAAAGAAAGCGTGAAAAAGGCGCCGATCGCCAAGCGAATTATGCATCAGCCTGACGGGCCGGAAATGCAAAGGCCGTTCAGGCCGCCTGCTTCTTCTCCACTTCACCACCCAGCGCCTCGACCAGGTCAGCTAGCATCTTGCCGAGTTCGCCGGTCATCAGCATGAAATCGCCGTCGAAGCGCTCTTCGTCGTTCTGCGCGGTTGCTTCGGCATTCTCCTTCAGCACGTCGAGCGGCGCGATGCGCTTGATGGTCAGCGATTCGGTCAGCACGAAGGAAACGCGGTCGGCCCACGTCATCGCCAGTCGCGTGCATTGTTTGCCCGCTTCGATATGGCGGCGCACTTCGTCTGCTTCGAGCGAATGACGCGAATAGCGCACGGTCGCCTTGTTTTCAGCCTTGGAACGCAGTTCGGTGTCCTGATCGACGGTGAAATTGCGCGGCGCTTCATCGGACAGCAGCCAGGACGTCATCGCCGACAACGGCGACTGCACCACCTGCAGCGATTCGAGGGGCAGCTTGTCGACCGCCTTGAACAGCAGCTTCAGCGCTTCGTCAGCCTTGGCAGCGCTACCGGCATCGACGACCAGCCAGCCATTCTGCGGATCGATCCATACGCGGGTCGAGCGCCATACGCTGAAGGCGCGCGGCAACAGCTCGTCGGTGACCTGTTCCTTCAATTCCTTCATCTGCTTGCGGCCGGGCTTGTAGCCCTGCTGCTCTTCAATTTCCGCGGCCTTGATCTTCGTGACCTGATTGATGACCGTGCTTGGCAGCAGCTTTTTCTCGACGCCGAGCGTCAACAGCATCTGCTTGTTGACGGTGTGGACCAGCTGACCGTTGTCGCGCGGCGAGATCCAGCCTTGGCTTTGCATTTCCAGACTGCTGCAGGGCTGGAAGGCGAACGGCGCCAGATCGGCCTCCAGCTGCGCGGCGGAAACGTGCCATGGTGCCGGCAAACGATAGACCTGAAGATTCTTGAACCACATGGCAGCCCCGCGAAAAAAAGCGGCTATTCTACACGCGCATCGGCACAACGCCGTCGCATTTCGATCACGTCATTTTTGCTGCAATTTCACTTGCAAAGATGACTTGCCTGCATGGCAAATGCGACATCGCGAACGGTTATAATACGAAGCATTTTTAGCGGCTCATCAAAGCGCGGCGCAAGCCGAACGAGAGCCGCAAGCAGAAGCCGAACGTTACCCCTCAGAAATGGGCGGAACGGACAGCGCAACCGCTCACTTATCGCTCCATGTCCAAAAGCTCATCCCGCAAGCCGATCGAAATCAAGATTTCCACTGTCGTTGCCGTCTCCGCCATCCTGCATGAAGCCGATCTCGGCGTGCTGGATGCCGCCATGCGCGACATGACTGGCGGCGATGCCGACTTCTTCGACGACGAATTCGCCGTGCTCGACGTCGGCGCGCTTGACGCGCCAGCCGAGTCGATCGACTGGGCCGGCATCGCGGCCTTGTTCAAGTCCTATCGCCTGAATGCAGTTGCCGTGCGCAATGCAGCGCCGGGCATGGAAGCGGCAATTCTGGCCAACGGCTTGAGTATCGACGGCTCGGTCAAACCCCGCGCCGAAATTTCCGCTGCGGCGGGCTCGCCGATGCAAGCCGAAATCGAGCTTGCGCCTGCGATTGAACCGGTCGTCACGCAAGCCGCACCGGCTGCTGCGTCAATTTCGGCGCCAGTCGCTGCGCCGCCGGCAAACCGCACCATGATCATCGACACGCCCGTACGTGCGGGACAGCGTATCTATGCGCGCGGCGCGGACCTGATCATCACCGCTGCCGTCAACAACGGCGCGGAAGTGATCGCCGACGGCAGCATCCACGTGTATGCGCCACTGCGCGGCCGTGCGCTGGCCGGCGCCAACGGCGATACCGACGCACGGATTTTCACGCTCAGCATGGAAGCGGAACTGGTGTCGATCGCCGGCATGTACCGCACCTTCGAACATGGTTCGGAGCGCGCGCAACAGCCGACGCAAATCCGTCTGGTGGGTGATCGCATCGACATGCTGCATATCAAGTCGGCCGGCTAGGTGCGACCGGCTAAGGCGACTGCATAGCACACGCATTAGCAACGGCATCCATATTTATCTCTAACGAAAGGGGCATCCTCTTGGCAAAAATCATCGTTGTGACGTCCGGCAAGGGCGGCGTCGGCAAAACCACTTCCAGCGCAAGCTTTGCATCGGGCCTCGCCATGCGCGGTCACAAGACCGCCGTGATCGATTTCGACGTCGGCCTGCGCAATCTCGACCTGATCATGGGTTGTGAACGCCGCGTGGTGTACGACCTGATTAATGTCATCAACAAGGAAGCCACGCTGAACCAGGCGCTGATCAAGGACAAGCATTGCGACAACCTGTTCGTGCTGCCTGCCTCGCAGACGCGCGACAAGGATGCGCTGTCCGAAGACGGCGTCGAACGCGTGCTGCAGGAACTGGCGGCGATGGATTTCGAATACATCATCTGCGATTCGCCGGCCGGCATCGAGCACGGCGCAGTGATGGCGCTGACCTTCGCCGACGAAGCGATCATCGTGACCAATCCGGAAGTCTCGTCGGTGCGCGATTCGGACCGCATCCTCGGCATCATCCAGGCCAAGTCGCGCCGCGCACTGAACGGCGGCGAACCGGTCAAGGAACATCTGCTGATCACCCGCTACGTGCCGAAGCGCGTCGATGCCGGCGAAATGCTGTCGTACGAAGACGTACAGGAAATCCTGCGCATCCCGCTGATCGGCATCATTCCGGAATCGGAATCGGTGCTGCATGCATCGAACTCCGGCAATCCGGCGATTCACATCGAAGGCAGCGAAGTATCCGAAGCCTACAAGGACGTGGTCGCGCGCTTCCTCGGCGAAGACCGCCCGCTGCGCTACACGAGCTATGAAAAGCCGGGCCTGCTGCAACGCATTTTCGGAGGCAAATGACCATGTCGCTGCTCTCTTTTCTGTTCAACAAGGAAACGAAATCTGCGAGCGCCGCCAAGGAACGCCTGCAGATCATCATCGCGCGCGAACGTAACGGCCGCGCTGGCCCCGATTTCCTGCCTGCGCTGCATCAAGAATTGATCGGCGTAATTTCGAAGTATGTGAAAGTCAATCCGGAAGACATCAAGATTTCGCTGAACAGCCAGGGCAACCTGGAAGTGCTGGATGTGAACGTGGTGTTGCCGGAAGACTTGTAAGACCAGGTAGCGTCTGACGACGATACCTGCACCTTCTGCTCAAAGGATCGTGCGATGAAAACCAAAGCTGCAGTCGCCTGGAAAGCCGGTCAGCCGCTGACCATCGAGGAAGTGGAACTCGGCGGCCCACGCGCCGGCGAGGTGCTGGTCGAGATCAAGGCCACCGGCATTTGCCACACCGACTACTACACGCTGTCGGGCGCAGATCCGGAGGGCATCTTCCCTGCGATTCTCGGTCATGAGGGTGCGGGCGTCGTCGTCGATGTCGGCCCCGATGTGAAGAGCCTGAAGAAAGGCGATCACGTCATTCCGCTGTACACGCCGGAATGCCGCGAGTGCAAGTTCTGCCTGTCGCGCAAGACCAATCTGTGCCAGAAGATTCGCTCCACACAAGGCCGCGGCCTGATGCCGGATGCGACCAGCCGCTTCTCGCTGGACGGCAAGCCGATCTTCCACTACATGGGTACCTCGACCTTCTCGAACTACGTCGTCGTGCCGGAAATCGCACTGGCGAAAATCCGCGAAGATGCGCCCTTCGACAAGGTCTGCTACATCGGCTGCGGCGTGACGACCGGCGTCGGTGCCGTGCTGTTCACCGCGAAGGTGGAAGCCGGTGCGAATGTCGTTGTGTTCGGCCTGGGCGGCATTGGCCTGAACGTGATCCAAGCAGCCAAAATGGTCGGCGCGGACAAGATCATCGGTGTCGACCTGAATCCGGCACGCGAAGCAATGGCGCGCAAGTTCGGCATGACGCACTTCATCAATCCGAAGGACGTCGAGAACGTTGTAGACGCCATCGTGCAGCTGACCGATGGCGGCGCCGATTACAGCTTCGAATGCATCGGCAACACGACCACCATGCGCCAAGCGCTGGAATGCTGCCACAAGGGCTGGGGTCAGTCGGTCATTATCGGCGTGGCCGAAGCCGGCGCGGAAATCAGCACGCGCCCTTTCCAGCTGGTCACTGGCCGCGTCTGGAAAGGCTCGGCCTTCGGCGGCGCACGCGGCCGTACCGATGTACCGAAGATCGTCGACTGGTACATGGAAGGCAAGCTGAATATCGATGACCTGATCACGCATACCCTGCCGCTGGAACGGATCAACGAAGGCTTCGATTTGATGAAGCGCGGTGAATCGATCCGCTCGGTGGTGATTTACTAATAGAATTTACGAGGAAGAAGTGGAACTCGTCAGCAAGCACAAATCCTTTAACGGCACGCAGTATTTCTACAAGCACCAGTCGACGTCGACTGGTCTGCCGATGACCTTCTCGGTGTACGAACCGCCGCAGGCGAAGACGCGCAAGGTGCCAGTCCTGTTCTATCTGGCCGGTCTGACCTGCACCGACGAAACCTTCATGATCAAGGGCGGCGCGCAACGCTATGCGGCCGAGCACGGCATCATGCTGGTGTCGCCGGACACCAGCCCGCGCCGCACCGGCATCAAGGGCGCGGCGGAAAGCTGGGACTTCGGTCACGGCGCCGGCTTCTACATCGACGCGATCCAGCAGCCGTGGGCCAGCCACTTCCGGATGGAATCCTATGTCGTGCACGAGCTGCGCAACATCATCGTGGAGAACTTCGCCGCGCTGCCGGACCGTATCGGCGTGTTCGGCCACTCAATGGGCGGCCACGGCGCATTGACGCTGGCGCTGAAGCATCCAGACGTCTACAAGTCGGTGTCGGCCTTTGCGCCAATCACGGCACCGAGCCTTTGTCCTTGGGGCACGAAGGCATTCTCGAACTATCTCGGCAGCGACACCACTGTGTGGGCGCAGCACGATGCCAGCGCGCTGATGGGCACACGCAAGACGCCTTTCCCGCAAGGCATTCTGATCGACCAGGGACTGGATGATGAATTTCTCGAAACGGAACTGCTGCCGCATCATTTCGAAGCCGCATGCTGGGCGGCCGACCAGCCGCTGATGCTACGCCGTCACGCCGGTTACGACCACAACTACTACTTCATCTCGACCTTCATGCAGGACCACATCCAGTGGCATGCAGCGATTCTGAACGCCTGAACAGGCACGCCTGCGGAAAAACGCGAATAACAGTTCTCGTTTTTCCTCTCTCTGCATAATGGGATATTTGGCGTTCGCGTCCGCACCAAAAAAAAGGATTCTGTTCTTTCGAACAGAATCCCGACCGCCCCTGGCCCCCGCCAGGGACGCCACCCTTCTTGCTTAGTTCGCTTCTTCTTTTAGAATTCTTCCCAATCGTCGTTCGAACTCGCGCTGACCGGTTTGGCCGGTGCGGATTTCGCCACGGGTGCCGGCTTGCGGGGTGCAGGCAACGGTGCCTTGACCGGTGCGGCAACCGCAGCATGCGCAGTCGATGACTGGATCGCACGCGGTGCTACCGTCGGCTGCACAGCAATGTCATGACCGACCTTGAATATGCTCACGGCCTGTGCCAGCGAACGTGCCTGTTCCTGCATCGAGTCGGCAGCAGCGGCCGCTTCTTCCACCAGCGCGGCATTCTGCTGCGTGACCTGATCCATCTGGCCGACTGCCTGATTGACCTGCTCGATGCCGTCGCTCTGTTCCTGGCTCGCGGCGGTAATCTCGGCCATGATGTCTGCCACGCGGCGCACGCCTTCGACAATTTCGTCCATCGTGCTACCGGCTTCGCTCACCAGCTTGCTGCCGGCTTCGACCTTTTCCACCGAGTCGCCGATCAGCGCCTTGATTTCCTTCGCTGCATTGGCCGAACGTTGCGCCAGATTGCGCACTTCGCTCGCCACGACCGCAAAGCCGCGGCCCTGCTCTCCGGCACGCGCCGCTTCCACTGCGGCATTCAACGCGAGGATGTTGGTCTGGAAAGCAATGCCATCGATCACACCGATAATGTCGACGATCTTGCGTGCAGACTCATTGATCGATCCCATGGTGTGCACCACTTGCGACACCACCGTACCGCCCTTGGTCGCCACGGTCGACGCAGCCACTGCCAGCTGGTTGGCCTGACGCGAATTATCTGCATTCTGCTTGACAGTCGCGGTCAGCTCTTCCATCGACGACGCGGTTTCTTCCAGCGAGCTGGCCTGCTGTTCGGTACGCGAGGAAAGATCCAGGTTGCCGCTGGCGATTTCGCTTGAGGCGGTAGCAATGGTGTCGGTACCGATGCGGATCTGCGCGACGGTACGCGTCAGGCTTTCCTGCATGCGGCGCAGTGCCGCGAGCAGTTGGCCCGGCTCGTCCTTGGTTTCCTCCAGACGGCTGCGCGTGGTCAGGTCACCGCCCGCTACTGCTTCAGCCACCGATACGGCTTCTACCAACGGACGCGTGATGCCGAGCGTCAGTCGCCATGCCAGCAGGGCCCCGAGTGCGAGCGCGATGCCGACGCCAACCAGCAGTGCGAGACGACCGACTTGGTAATCGTTGTTGACCGACTCTTCTGCTTCCTTCACTTCCTCTTCATAATGCTTCAACACGTCGTGCACGCTCTCTCTGTACTTTTCCAGAGCGGGCAACAGCTTGTTGTCGACCATGTCCTTCACAGCCGCAGGATCGCCACCAGCCGCTTCCATCTGCGTCAGCTCCTTTCGCAGATCAACGTACACCTTGCGGTTCTTGCCGACTTCCGCAAACAAATCCTTCTCCACCTGAGTATCCAGACTTGCTTCAATGTCATTCTGGATATCGGTGATGCGTTTGGATTCAGCAGAAATCTCTTTCTGGAAATAGGCACGCACCTCAGGATTGTTGGACTTGAAGAAAGCGATCGTCCGCACGCCATTGACGCTATTGGCCAGCAACCAGGCTTGCGCCTGTTTCTGTTTCTTCATTGATTGATGCACGAGATCGCTCGTCGCATCGTTGATGCTCTGCAGACGCAGGATGCCGACTGCTCCCATCACAACTACCAGCAACAGGATCAAGCCGAACCCAAACCCGAGCCGGACGCCTATCTTCATGTTCTTGACACGCATGATGCCTCTCCAATCCATTTTTTGTAAAACACGCAAGCCTTGCATCCAGCTGACACAAGCGAAGTATCGAACAAGCGCAATAGAAAACGCAGCCAGCTGCGTCCCGTTGACTTCAAGTGGAGAACTTTTTCAATGAGAGAGGTTGAGAAGGATGTTCTTTGGACGCTCGCCTGAGCGAGAGAATGAATCATGCGCCCGATAATGCGGCCATGTATCCATCTGCCATCAGAGATCCCTACATCCAGGACGTGTTAACGTCACAACCGATTCTCTTCACCTTTGCCATTGAGGCAATGACCTTGAATGTCTCTCTACCTGATGTCTTCTTGCTTTGTTCATCACAGTGCTGTGATAAGCGCTCTTGCACGGCGCGTTGCACCCGGGACTTTACACTGAAACGCTGTTTCTCCAATGTAGAAAATCGTTAAACCGGAAGGTTGTAGGCATCTACATACAGTTACATCAGCAAAACAATATAAAGTCGACCACTTCTGCTTCCAACAATTGCAAGCCATGTAAGGCCGCACGCTCTTGCGCTGCATCTCGCATGGGTGACCAATTCACCGCATAGCGGGCAGGTCGCTTCCGTACAAATCATATCGGCGGCAAACGCGAAAGCTTGAATCGCTTGCACACACCTTGCCTGCAAGGCAAGACTGCTTTGTGCATCGGGCGCTTCCGCACCGCCGCAACACGGTATACTGTCGCCTTCCCCTCTTCCCACCGCCGACGCCTGTGCGTCCCGCATTCATGAGTGCTCAGCCGAAAAATCTGTTTTCCTATATTCCGCGTGCACGCGACGCCAAGGCAGCGCCGTTTCTGCCGATGTCGCGCGCGGAAATGGACAAGCTTGGCTGGGACAGCTGCGACGTGATCCTGGTAACGGGCGATGCATACATCGATCATCCAAGTTTCGGCATGGCGCTGATCGGACGCCTGCTGGAAGCGCAGGGCTTCCGCGTCGGCATCATCAGCCAGCCCGACTGGCATTCGGCCGAACCGTTCCGCGCGCTCGGCAAACCGAATCTGTACTTCGGCGTCACCGCCGGCAACATGGATTCGATGATCAA